>JBGOYP010000157.1:0-6017 GCA_041479785.1 Candidatus Aminicenantia bacterium
CACGTCCCAGGATTGGCCGCGCTCGAGCCGGGATTTTCGGCGGACGATAAAAGGCTCATTTCCGAAGATTCTTTCGACATTATCGAATTTGTCCGGATGGCGCGGAGCAAGAACAAGAACGAGGTCGGTTCGGCGCGCCCGGGCTTCTCGGAACGCACGACCAAGCCGCTCTTCCTCGCCCGGGTGAATGCTTCCCGCGACAAGAACCTTATGATCCGCGGAGATCGACAGCTCGGCTTTGAAGGCCCGGACGGCGTCCGGCCCGTAGGCGGGAAGCCGGGTCTCGCATTTGAGGTTGCCGGCCACGGAGATGCGATCTTCGCTAACGCCCACGGCCTCAAGCCGCTCCCGATCCCGGGCACTCTGGACGAGAAACACATCAACGTTCTTAAGCAGAGGGCGTGCGAGGAAGCGAAGCCGCTTGAGACGGCGCCCCGTCCGTTCCGAGATCCTGCCGTTGACAACGAGCACCGGGATATGAAACCGTCGCGCTTCGCGAAGAAGCCGGGGCCAGAATTCGGATTCGACCAGGACGAGAAGGTCGGGCCGGAGGCTACTGAGAACGCGGCGGACAGGCCGGGCGAAGTCGAAGGGGACGAAGAACAGGTGATCGACGTCGGGGAGTTTCGAAGCCGCCATGCGATAACCGGTATTCGTCAGGGTGGAGAACGCGATCTCCCAGCCGGGGAACTTGGATTTCAAAGACCGGACCAGGTGTTGAAGCGACAGGACTTCGCCGACGGAGACGGCATGAATCCAGAGGCAGGGAGTGTTCGACGATCGCGATCGGATGTTCAAGCCGAGTCGCTCGGCGAGATAGAGAGGTTCGCGCTTCAGGACCCGCAATCTGATGAAATAGGCCGGAATGACAAAGAGAAAAGCCAACCCCAGAACCAACGAATAAACGACATACACAGCGGACTGAATATACTTAATAAAATGAGAAGACACAACAATTTATTTAGGGGCGAGGCTCTCCGGAACCCCTGCGCCGGAAGCTCGGGTCTTTTTTCTTCTTGCCGCGCCAACGATATTCTGCTAAGATGGCCACGAAAATAAAAACGAGGTTATAACGATTATGGCCGAAAAGAAAGACACCGCCAAGCCCGCGGCCGCGCCTCCGACCGAAGGGGCCGAAGGCGAAAAAGCCCAGAGTCATAAGAAAATCAACAAGATGACGCTGGGCGAAATCGACGCCAAGCTCAACGAGGTTCGCGTTTCCCAGGGCGGATTGAAATCCCGCTACGCCAAGCAACTCCTCCAGCGCAAAAAAACGCTCGGCGCATAAGACGATTCTTCTTCCCCTAGGCCTCGGATTTACAAGGGTCCTCGATTTCTGCTAGAATATCAACGATTTAAAGGAGATAAAATAAACACCTATGCTGACGAAACAACAAAAAGACAAAGTCATCAGCGAAAACCGGGTTCAGCCCGCCGACACCGGGTCGGCTGAAGTCCAGGTCGCGCTCCTCAGCGAGCGTATCGGACAGCTGAGCCGCCATATGGCGGCCGCCAAGAACGACCATCATTCGCAAACGGGCATGATGAAGCTTGTCGGACAGAGGAAACGGCTCCTCGCGTACCTGAAAAAAGAAGACAGCGCGCGTTACGAGAAGCTCATCCAGAAGCTCGGACTCCGCAAGTAAGATCCTCCCGAGTTCACCCATGTCCCACACCCTCAGTCTTGAAATCAATCATCGGATCCTGTCCATCGAGATCGGGAAGATCGGCAAACAGGCGGACGGCTCCGCCCTTGTCCGCTACGGCGACACGATCATGTTCGTCACCGCGACTTCTAAAAAGGAAGCCCGAGAGGACAAGCCGTTCCTGCCCCTGATCGTCGATTATCGGGAAAACAACTATGCCGCCGGCAAGATCCCGGGCGGCTTCTTCAAGCGCGAAGGCAGACCGACGGAGCGTGAGATCCTGGTCAGCCGGCTGATCGACCGGCCCATCCGGCCGCTCTTCCCGGAAGGCTACTTCTGCGAGACGCAGGTCATCGGCCTCCTTCTCTCCGCCGACCTCGAAAACGAGCCCGACACCTTGGGCATCATCGGCGCCTCGGCCGCGCTCTGCTTTTCGGACATCCCGTTCACCAAACCCATCGGCGCGGTGAAAGTCGGCCTGATCGACGGCCGCTATGTCGTCAACCCGACGGCGAAGGAGCTCGAGGGCAGCCCGCTGAACATTCTTGTCGTCGGGACCGAAGAGGGCGTCTGTATGATCGAAGCCGCTTCAAAAGAAGTGGATGAAGACACGATGCTCGCGGCGGTCGCGGCGGCGATGGAGCAAATCCGCCGGATCATCGACGTCCAAAAAGAGCACCTCCGGCGGCTCGATATCAAAAAGCGCGAATTCGTGGCTAAGCCCATCGTTCTCGAAAAAATGGCCGAAATCGAGCGGAAGGTGGGCCCGGCCCTGCTCGAGGCTATTCAAGTGCCCGGCAAGAAAGCGAGCGACGAAGCCGTGGATAAAGTTCTCAAAGCCCTGGTGAAGGAGATCCCCGAGGAAAACGAGGACGAGCGGGCCGAAGCCAAGGACCTCTTCTCCCGCCTGGAGGAAAAATTCGCCCGGCAGCTCATTCTCGGCCAGCACAAGCGCGTCGACGGCCGCGGCTTCGACGACATCCGGCCGATTTCGGCCGAAGTCGGCCTCCTGCCAAGGACGCACGGTTCGGCCTTGTTCACGAGGGGCGAGACCCAGAGCCTGGCCACGGTGACCCTCGGCACGCCCGAGGACGTTCAGCGCCTCGATGGGCTGGGGGAAGAGACCGAGAAACGGTTCATGCTTCATTACAATTTCCCGCCGTTCTCGGTCGGCGAAGTGTCGTTCCTCCGGGCCCCCGGACGGAGGGAGATCGGCCACGGCGCGCTGGCCGAAAAAGCCATCCTCCCGTCCATCCCCGACGAAGAGACGTTCCCCTACACGGTCCGTATCGTCTCCGATATCCTGGAGTCCAACGGTTCGTCCTCGATGGCCACGGTTTGCGGCGGCGTCCTGTCCCTCATGGACGCCGGCGTTCCCTTGTCCATGATCGTCGCCGGAATCGCGATGGGCCTGGTCAAGGAGGGCGACCGTTATGCCATCTTGACCGACATCGCGGGCCTCGAGGACCATTTCGGCGACATGGATTTCAAAGTGGCCGGCACGGAGAAGGGCATCACCGCCATCCAGCTCGACCTCAAGATCGATCACATCACGCTCGAAATCGTCCGGGAAACGCTCGCTAAAGCGCGCGTCGCCCGGCTCAAGGTCCTGGCCAAGATGAAGGAAACCCTGCCCGCGCCGAGGCCCGACATCTCGCCCTTTGCCCCGCACATCTACACCCTGTTCATCAACCCCGAGAAGGTCGGCGACGTCATCGGGCCGGGCGGCAAAATCATCAAAAGAATCGTCGCCTTGACCAAGGCCAAGATCGACGTCGACGAAACCGGCAAGATCACGATCGCCTCGACCGACCTGGACGCGGCCGAAAAAGCGAAACAGATGATCAACGACATCACCGCGGAAGCGGAGGTCGGAAAGACTTATACGGGCAAGATCGTCCGGATTGAAGACTACGGCGCGTTCGTCGAGATCATGCCCAACCTCGTCGGCCTGATGCACATCTCCGAGATCGCCCATTACCGGGTCAAGAGCGTCCGCGACGTCCTCAAGCTCGGCCAGATCGTCAGCGTCAAGGTTCTTAACGTCGAGGACGATAACAAGATAAAACTGAGTATGAAGGCCCTTATCGAGAACTCCCACCCCGAGGGGGAACATGCCCCGGAAGGCCGCCCGGAGGGAGACCGAGACCGGAAAAGCGACGGGTATCAACAAAAGAGGCCTCAAGGTTCGCGCGATCATCGGCACGACCGCAAGAAATATTGAGGCGGCGGACAGGGTCCTCCGCCCCAAGGACCGGGCGTCCCGGGCCGCTGGCCGCGCCGGAGGACCATGACGACATACGCTGGGCCGCGGAAAGGGTTCACGCTCACCGAAGTCCTGGTGACGGCGGCGATCCTCGCCATCTTGGCGGGAGCCATCCTGCCCCTGGCTAAAATCGCCGTCCAACGGGAGCATGAAATCGAACTCCGGCGGAGCCTTCGCCTCATGCGCGAGGCCATCGACATCTATAAAAAGATGGCCGACGAAAAAAAAATCGAAATCGAATCCGACACGGACGGCTACCCTCCGGACCTGGAAACGCTCGTCAAGGGCGTCAAGCTCAAATCCGAGAGCAAGGACCAAAAAGGAGGGTCGGACCGGATCATCAAATTCCTCCGCCGCGTCCCCCGGGACCCCATGACCAATTCTACGGAATGGGGATGTCTTTCCAGCCAGGATGCCCCCGACGCCCAATCTTGGGGCGAACAGAACCTGTTCGACGTGTATACAAAAAGCCGGGCCAAGGCGCTCGATGGGACGCGATACCGGGATTGGTAAGGAGCCAGTCATGTTGAGCCGAAGGTCTCAGGGCTTCACGCTGATCGAGATGATCATCGTCTTCACTTTGATCGGGATCCTCGTCGGTCTCGCCCTCCCCCAATACCAAAATGCTATTCGCAAAAGCCGCGAGTCCGTTCTCAAGGACACGCTTTATCAGCTCCGGAAACTCATCGACCAGTACAACACCGACAAGGGCAAATACCCCGCCTCGCTCCAGGCGCTCGTGGACGAGAATTACCTGCGGAAGGTCCCGGTCGACCCGATCACCGGAAAGGCCGACACGTGGACCGAGGTCCGCGAACAGCCGAACCCGGACGAGCTCGACGTCCTGAAAGAGTTCGGGGTTTCGGACGTCCATTCGGGATCGGAAGATAAGGGCTTGGACGGCACGCCGTACAACACGTGGTGATGTCGAGACGGAATGACGGCTATACGATCGTCGTGCTCCTCGTCGCGGCGTCCATCCTGGTGATCGGCCTGCTCGTCGCCGTCCCGGTGTGGAAAACACAGCTTCAGCGCGAAGCCGAAGACGAACTCATCTTTCGGGGTCTTCAATACGTCGAAGCCATCCGGCGCTACCAAACCAAGAATCCCGGCCAATTCCCGAGCTCGATCGAAGAACTTGTTAAAAAACGGTATCTCCGCCGCCCCTTTTCCGACCCGATGACAAAAAACGGCAAATGGGACATCATCGTTCAGCAGGACCGTCTCGCGCGAGGCGGCAGCCGAACGCCCTCTGCGAATTTATCGCAACTCCTTCTCGTCCCCCAGGACAGCCTGGCGTCGCTGCCCAATCCCAGGATCCTCGGCGTGGTGAGCCCATCGACCGAAAAATCGATCCGCCTCTATAATGACGCCGACACCTATGACAAATGGCTTTTTTATTACGGCCAGGACGCGAAGTCCAAACCCGAGATCGCCCGCTTCGGCCGGACCGAAAAATAACGATGGACCGCGTTCTCATCGTCGCCGGAGAGAAATCCGGGGAGACCTACGGTGCGGCGGTCGTCCGTCGCTTTCGCGAACAGCGTCCGGGCTCGTCGTTTTTCGGCGTCGGCGGGACGAAAATGGCGGCCGAAGGCGTCGAGATCCTCTTCCCCGTGGAGGACCTGGCCGTTGTCGGCATTTTCGAGATCCTGGGAGAACTGCCGCGAATCCGACGGATCTTCTCCCGCCTTCAGGATGAAGTCCGCAACCGCCGGCCGGCGGCGGCCGTTCTGATCGATTCCCCGGATTTCAACCTGCGGCTGGCGAAAAGGCTCCACGCCCTCGGCGTCCCCGTTCTGTATTACATCAGCCCGACCGTTTGGGCTTGGCGCCCCGCCCGTCTAAAAAAAATAAAAAGAACGGTCGCGAAAATGTGTCTGATCTTTCCGTTCGAAGAAAAAATCTATGCCGATGCCGGGATTCCGGCCCGGTTTGTCGGTCATCCCCTTCTCGAACGGATTCGGACGGTCTTGGCGCGACCGGAATTCTTCGAGAAATGCCGGCTCGACCCGGAGAAGAAATTCATCGTCCTCCTTCCCGGCAGCCGGAAGAGCGAAATCCGGTTTCACATGCCGACGCTCGCCGAAGCGGTCCGACGCCTG
>JBGOYP010000158.1:0-6008 GCA_041479785.1 Candidatus Aminicenantia bacterium
CCGATGAAAAACTGGTACGTCGTCAATACCAAGCCGAAGAAAGAGTTCCACCTCGAAAAAATCCTTCAGGAAGGCGGGGTTCCGTCCTACAATCCCAAATATCGCGACGGAGGCCAGGTCAAGCCCTTTTTCCCGGGCTATCAATTCGTTTTTTTTGATTACCCCGAACAGTACAAACTCGTCAAATATACCCGGGGTGTCAAAAAAATCGTCGGTAATAACGAGGGGCCGATCCCCCTTGATGAGTCCGTCCTCGGAGAAATCCGGAGGCGCGAGGTCGACGGCTATGTCGAGCTCATGAAGCATGGCCTCGAACCCGAACTGGGCGATGAAATCGAGGTCGCCGAGGGGCCGCTCAAAGGATTAAGAGGAATCTTCAAGAAGGACTTAACGGACCACGACCGCGTCCTCATCCTGCTCAACTACGTCTCCTACCAGGGCCAGCTTCTCATAGAAAAAAAGAAGCTCAAGAAAGTCGTCCGTTAACGACCTCGCGTAAGTTCGAGAATTTTTAGAAAATCCGGCGCGAGACTGGAAGACGAAAAGAAAATCACGCCGTCGGCGCCCAACCGTTCGCTGATCTCCATTTCGCGAAGCATGCCCTCAGGGGTGTTCTGGTTGTGCGACGTCCCGATCCCGATGCCGGGGCAGACCAGGCCGGCGCCATGGCCCGTTTCCATGGCCCGCCGGGCGAATTTTTCGAAGAGCCCGGCGTCGTTTATATAAAGCATCGGACAGATCATGTCGACCAAGCCGTCCTTGGCCCAGGCCCGCCAATCCTGTCCGATCAGGACTTTGGCTTCGTCGGCCGAAGGAAACACAGCCGCGGAAATTTTAACGGGCCGGCCGAGGCCCCGGAGCGCGTCCTTGAGTTCCCTGACGAACGCCGTGACGTGGCTCGCGTTCCATTCGATCCATTCATTCCACATCGGATTTCCGGAGTCGCGGGCTTTCATATCGACGGGGTCGAGGCCGGCCGCTTCTTTAAACAGGGACCGCGTTTGCGCATCCCAGCTGAAATAGACCTCGCGGGGCGAGGAGGGGAACCGGATGTAATCCAGATGAACCCATTCGACCGGATACCGACGGAGAAGCTCAACCATCAGGCTCCGCTCGTACTCCCGGACCTCGGGAAGGGCCGGGTTGACGACGCCGACGGTCTCCTGGTCCGGGGAACGGATAAGCCATTCGGGGTGTTCCCGCACCCGGCCGAGAATTCCGCTTTCGGGAAAGACGCAGAACCAAGGATGGACGGAGACGCCGCGTTTTCGTGCCTCTTCAAGGAAGACGCCGAAGAAATCCCATTTATAAGCGGGGTCCTTGACGCCGATCCGGCTGTCGTAATAGACGTAGCCGTTCGTGCCCTTGATCATCATGATCACGGTGTTGATACCGGAACGCGCATAAGCGTCGAGCGTCGCCTGTATTTTAGCCCGCGCCGCCGTTTCGTCCGCCCCGAAGAAACCGGGGTGGGACCAGACGCCCCGCACCTGCGTTTTGACCGCTTTTTGACCGGCCACGGCCATGGCTGACACCTGGCTTAACGCGATTAAACTAAAAAAGACACTCAGAACACGGTTTTTCACGATAGGCATGGGGCCCCCTTTTTCGAAGATTATTTCCGGCCGTAGCCGCCGCCCCCGGGCGTTTCGACGCGGAGGACGTCTCCGGCCTTGACCGTCAAGTTCACTTTGGATTTCAACTTTATTTTTTTCCCGCCGGACAAGAGCGTGTTCCGCCCCGGCCGGCCGGGCCCGCCGCCCCTCAACCCGTACGGCGCGAACGTCCGGCGCTCGGACATGATCGTCAACCGGGCGGGGACCTTGAATTCATATTCGCGGACGAGGCCGTCGCCCCCGCGATTCCGTCCCGGACCGCCCGAGCCCTTCCTCAAGGCATAACTGCGGATGCGGATCGGCAGATACTTTTCGAGAGCTTCGAGCGGGGTGTTGAGGGAATTGGTCATGTGCGTATGAACGCCGCTCAGCCCAGGATTCTCGCGGCTGGCGCCCATCCCCCCGCCGATGGTCTCGTAATACGCGAACGATTTGTTTTTTCCCGGGTCGAACCCCCCCACGGCGATATTGTTCATAGTTCCAGAGCTCGCCGCGGGAATCCGGTCCGGAACGGCCCGGGCCAGGGCCCCCAGCAGGACATCGACGATCCTCTGCGACGTCTCGACGTTGCCCGCGGCCGTCGCGGCCGGGAATTGGGCGCTGACGACGAGCCCGGGCGGCGCCACGATTTTCAACGGCCGCATAAGTCCGGTGTTGAACGGGATATCCTCATCAATCAGTGAGCGAAAGACGTAAAGAACGGCCGAGCAGGTCACGGCCGCATTCGCATTGACGCCGCCCTGGACCTGAGGCGAGGACCCGCTAAAGTCGATGACCGCCCGGCTGCCGCGGACTCTGATCGTAACGCGGATCGTGACGGGATCGTCGGTGATCCCGTCGTCGTCCATATGATCGGTGAACGCATAATCGCCGTCCGGAATATCGCGAATCGTCCGACGCAAGAAATGCTCCGTGTAATCCTGGATGAGATATGTATAACGCACGACCTTCGCCAGCCCGTATTTCCGGACGGCCTCTCGGATACGCTGTTTCCCTTTTTCGCATGCCGCGATTTGCGCAAGGAGGTCGCTTCGTCGTTCATCGGGCGTGCGGACGTTGGCCAGGATCAGGCGCAGAATATCGGCGTCCATCCGGCCCTTCCGGACGAGCTTCAGCGGCGGAAGAATCAGGCCTTCCTGAAAAATCTCCGTAGCCAGGGGCATGCTGCCCGGTGTCATTCCGCCGACGTCGGAGTGATGGGCGCGGTTGGCGACAAAAAAGGCCAGCCGCCGGCCGACGAATACGGGCGCGATGCAGGTGATGTCCGGGAGATGGGTCCCGCCCCGATACGGGTCGTTGAGAAGGGCCACGTCGCCCTCTTCAAAGTCGACGTCCCGGATCGCGGCCTGGACGGACAGGGGCATGGCCCCGAGATGGACGGGGATGTGCGACCCTTGGGCCAGGGTCTCGCCCCGGTGGTTGAAAACGGCGCAGGAAAAATCCTTCCGCTCCTTGATGTTGGGGGAAAGCGCCGTCCGGCCGAGCACGGCGCCCATTTCCTCGGAGATCGAGATGAAGACGTTCTTGAAGATCTCGAGTTCGATGGGGTCGTAGGAGATCATCGCGTTCCGCCGCGGCGAATGATGAGATTGCGATAGCCGTCCACCCGCAGACAATATCCAGGCGGAAGGAGCGTCGTCGACCCGAAATCCACGACGAGCGCCGGGCCGTTCAATTTCGACCCCGGATCCAGGCGGGACCGGTCGTAGACGGGACCAAGGTGGCGGCGTCCAGCGTAATGGATCGCTTGTTTCTTTAAGAGGGCTCGGCGCGGCTCAGGCCGGGCCTCCAGGGGGATTTTATGAAGCCGGATTTTCTTGCTCATCCCGCGGGCTTTGACTCGAATATTGACAATTTCGACGGGGCTGTCGGGATGAGCGTAAGAATAAAGCTTCCGGTGTTCTCGCTCAAAAGACGGCGCGAGATGCCCGAGACGTTCGGACGCGCAGGGGACGTTGATCTCGTAAGATTGGCCGAGATACCTCATGTCGAGCGATTGTTCGAGAACGATCGACCGGTCGGGAAAGCCTTCGCCTCTCATCTCCGCCCGGGCGCGAGCCGATAGGCTTGTGAACATCGACCGCAGGGATCCCGGCTTGAGCGAAGCCAGGGGTTGAAGGACAGACCGCGAATAATCCTTGACGGCATCCGCCAGGAGCAGGCCGAAAGCGGACAAAACCCCGGCATGGCTGGGTGCCAGGACGGAGTCCATTCTCAAGTGGGACGCCATATCGGCCGCATGCATCCCGCCCGCCCCGCCAAACGAGAACAAGCCGAAGTCGCGCGGGTCGATCCCTCGCTCGATGGAGATCACGCGGATCGCCTTCTCCATGTTGGCGTTGGCGATATCGACGATGCCTTGGGCCGTTTCCAGCACCGGTTTGCGGATCCGCCGGCCGAGCTCTTTAACGACCTCGAGGCTGCGCTCCGGGTAAAGCCGCATCCGGCCGCCGAGGAAAAAGTCGGGGTCGATCCGGCCCAGGACGAGGTTCGCATCCGTGACGGTCGGTAAAACGCCTTTTCCGTAGCAGGCCGGACCGGGGTTTGCCCCGGCGCTCTGCGGACCGACGCGAAGAGAACCGCCTTTGTCGGCGTACGCGATCGAACCGCCGCCCGCGCCGACCGAATGGATGTCGATCATCGGAAGGCGAACAGGAAAATCGCCGACGGCGTTTTCGTTTGTCCACCGGATCCGCCCGTCGATCAGGGATACGTCCGTGGACGTACCGCCCATATCGAAGCTGATGATCTTTCCGAATCCGGCGGCCGCAGCGAGATGGAGGGAACCGACGACCCCGCCGGCCGGGCCCGAGAGGGCCGTGCGGATCGGCTCTTCCTTGGCTTTGGCGGCCGAAATATATCCTTCGTTCGACTGCATGATGCGCAATTCGGCCCGGCCGATCTCTACCTCGAGCGTCCTGAGGTAGCGGTTGAGAATGGGCATGAGATACGCGTTGACCGCAGTCGTCGAGGTCCGTTCAAATTCCCGGTACTCCGGGAGGATCCGGTGCGAAACCGAGGCCAAAAAACCGCGCCGGTCCAACTCGGCGGCGATGACGCGTTCATTGGCGGGATTGGCATAGGCGTTGATCAACGAGACGGCGACGGCTTCGACGCGGCCCGTTTTGATCCTGTCCAGGACCGCGGTCAGGGAGGCGGGGTCCGGGGACCGTTCGACCCGTCCGTCGGGCGTCGTCCGCTCTTCGACCCCGAAACACAGCGACCGGTCGACGATAGGCCGACGGGTCTCTCCTTTCAAACTGTAGAGAAGGCGGCGGGTCTGCCTTCCGATGAGGAGAACATCTTCGAACCCCTTCGTCGTGATCAGAGCGATCCTGGCCCCTTTCCGCTCAAGGAGGGCGTTGGTCGCGACCGTCGTCCCGTGGATGACGGTGAGCGCCGCGCCACCGTCGTGATAAGGCTTGATCCCGTCAAGGATGGCGAGCGAGGGGTCGGCCGGGGTCGAAGGAAGCTTGGCCGTCTCGAGGCGGCCGTCGCGGTAAATGACAAAATCGGTGAATGTTCCCCCGGTGTCGACGCCGATCCTAATGTCCATCCGTTATTTACATGTGCTGCACGAGGAACTGGAACACGTCGCGCAACCGTGCCCTGATGATTTGATCCGGCTCGCGCCGCCGCCGATCCCGAACGTCGAAAAACGCTTGCGAACGTCCCGGTTATCGCAGGCGGGGCAACACACGTCTTTCTCCTGTCCGACCCGGACGAGTTTTTCGAAACTTCGGCCGCAGCCGCCGCATGAGAATTCGTAGAGGGGCATGGGTTTTCGGACCTGGCGCGGCCGGGCGCGTCCCGCTTATTTTACGACCGCGACCGCTTCGACCTCAACTTTGACGTCGCGCGGTAAACGGGCGACCTGGACTGCGGCGCGTGCCGGAAAAGGCGTCTTGAAGAATTCCGCGTAAACTGCGTTCATAGCCGCGAAATCGGCCATGTCCTGGAGAAAGACTGTGCACTTGACGACGTCGTCGAGCGAGCTCCCCGCGGCGTCGAGAACGGCCGATACGTTTTTGAGGACCTGGCGCGTCTGGTCTTTGATCGGACCGGTCGCGAGCTCACCCGTCTCGGGAACGAGAGGAATCTGGCCCGAGCAGAACACGAAGCCGTTGGCGACGATCCCTTGCGAATAGGGTCCGATGGCCTTGGGGGCCTTGTCCGTTTTGACCTCTTTCTTCATCAATGAACTCCTTCCTTGCGCGGAGAGAATGTCCGGGCGGATGACGCTCAAAGCGCCGACGGCGATCAGCGCGTTTCGTCGTTTCATCCTGAACGCTCCTCGAGGGCCTTAAAAGATGACCGTGAACCGGACCGGCCGGGTTTCCAGGCTCCCGGTCGCCAAAACGGCCCGAGCCTTTATTGTATAAGAACCGGGAG
>JBGOYP010000159.1:0-5985 GCA_041479785.1 Candidatus Aminicenantia bacterium
CTCAAGGTCGGCGCAGGCTTCCCCGACCCGGCGGTTCTCGGCCACGACATAGGCGCACCGCTTGTAGATGACGGGGTCGAATTCCATTCTGTGCGATTCAAGCATGTCCGGCGCGACGTCGCGCAGGCTCCGGATGCCGGGGTCGTGTTTCGCGAGCAGCGCCACGCCTGTCTCGCATTGACGGCGCCGGACGTTATATTCCGATGAGGCCAATTCCCGCTTGACCCGGGTGTCGCAGAGAACGACGTGCAGGTCCTCGCGCTCGAACGGATAATACCGGTAATCGAGACTGCGGCAATCGATCTTGAGGACGGACCGCGCCCGGCCGAAAATGTTGACGAACATGTCCATAATGCCGCAGCGGACCCCGACAAACTCATTCTCGGCCTTTTGGGCCAACTTGACCAGGGCCAAGGGCTCGAGTCCGAGTCCGAAAACCGCGTTCAGGCCGTAAGCGAGGCCGGCCTCAATCGCGGCCGAAGAGGACATCCCGGCCCCGATGGGAATGTCCCCGCCGAAAACACAATTGAATCCGCCCAGGACAAATCCGGCCCGGCGGAGTTGGTCGACGACGCCCAAAAGATAATTGGGCCAAGGCTCGGCGCTTTTTTCGACCCGAGACAGGGCGAATTCATGGCTCCGGTTAAGGTCGGAAGCATGAAGGACAACCTTGTCATCGGGCCGGCGACCGATGGCAAAATAGATGGCTTTATCGACGGAGGCCGGAAGTACGAACCCTTCGTTATAATCCGTATGCTCGCCGATGAGATTGACCCGGCCTGGCGAGCGCACAAGGCAGGGCTCGCCTCCGAACAGTTCCCGGAACCGCGCGCCGATCCGTTCGGCCGGGCTCGGAAGCGGGCCGTTATTCGATAGAGGCATTCTTATTCGTCAGGACGAAGAGAAGACCGGCCACGCCCATCAACCCGCCCCACCAGACCCCGGGGCGCAAATGAGCGAGAACAGTCGTCGGCGTCACGCCGGCAATCCAATCATAGAGGCTTACGCCAAAAATATAGCCGCCCATGACCCACAGAATCCATCCAACGAAAAACCAAATCGGTTTCATTTTTTGGACGTTCTTGGCCATCGTTTTCTTCCCCAATTACCAGAAATAGATATTCAGCAGGACGAAGACGACCAGGGAAATGACGGCGTAGAAGGCGGGCCGCTTGTACCATGCCGGTTTCTCGAGCGCGGCCTCGCGGGTCAAGCCCTTGACCAGGCCGACCAGCTCCTCGTCGGGTTTCTTTTTCGTGAACAAACTGACGACGATCGTCACGACGAAGCATATGAGCCAGGCCCACCAAGCCCGCCAGAAATTCGCGGCCATGTCGCTCGCAACTTTCGAAAACGTGATCAGGCTCGTCGAGATCCATTGGAACTTGACCGCCAGGTACATAGCGAACGAGGACCCCATGCCGGCGATGAGGCCCCAGAACGCGCCGTTCGGCGTGATCCATTTGACGAACATTCCGAGGAGCATCGTGGCGAAGAGCGGGGCGTTGACCCAGGAGAAGATCGCCTGCATATAGTCCATGATCGTCGGCATGCTCTTGGCCCAGTAGGCCGTGGCGACGCTGATAATGATCCCGGCTACGGTCGCCACCCGTCCCATCCATAAGAGATGTTTGGGCGACGCCTTCCGGTTGATGACCGAATGATAGATATCGTAGGTCCAGACAGTGTTAAAGGCGCTGATGTTGCCCGCCTGCCCGGCCATGAACCCGGCCAGGAGCGCGGTAATCCCCAGCCCGACGAGCCCGCGCGGGAAGTAGCGGGCGATGAGCATCGGGAGGGCGGAGTCGTAGTTCGTTTTTCCGGCGTCGGTCATCAGGGCGAAGCCGGAGTTGGGGTCTTTGGAAAGGACGAGGGCGAGAAGGCCGGCGATGATGACGATAAACGGGACGGCCATCTTGAAGAACGAGGCGATGATCGGGGTCATCCGGGCCGAGCGCAGATTTTTCGCGGAAAACGCCCGCTGAACGACGAGAAAATCCGTCGTCCAGTAGCCGAACGACAGGACGAACCCGAGTCCCAAAACGATACCGCCCCATGTCACCATCATCCCGTTCTGGGTCGGGTCGCCCGATGTGGACCAGAGTTTTGAAAACGCTTCCGGAACGCGATGCATGATCTCGCTCAGGCTGCCGATCTCGACGATGCCCAGGATCGAGACGAGGAACAGCCCGAACCAGATGAGGAAGAATTGGATGATTTCGGTGAAGATGGCCGACATCAGGCCGCTAAGGGTGACATAAACGGCGACCGTAATGGCCGAGGCCCACATGCTGACGTCCCAGTTCCAGCCGACGAACGTATGGAGGACGAGGGCCATCGCATAGAGGTTGATGCCCGACACGAGAAGCGTCATGAGGGCAAAGGAAAAACCGTTGAGGACGCGCGTTTTTTCGTCGAACCGCAGCTTGAGATAGCCGGGGACGGACTTGATCCGGCTGCTGTAATAGAACGGCATCATGAAGATGCCGAGGAAGAGCATGGCCGGGATCGCGCCGATCCAATAGAAATGAGCGACGAACATCCCATATTTGAATGTGTTTCCGGTCATCCCGATGAGCTCGAGGGCGCCCAGGTTGGCCGAGAGAAAGGCCAGGCCGGCCACCCAGGAGCTGTTCCTCCGGCCCGCCAAGAAAAAATCGTCCTCGCTCTTCGTGTATTTTTTGAGATAAAAGCCGAGGCCGATGATGCAGGCGAAATAGAAAAGAATGATGACCCAATCGTCGACATGAAGACCGATGGCCTGCATCCGGCGCCTCCTCCAAAAACAGGAAGAGATTTAACACAGCCCCCCAAGCGAAGTCAAACCGGCGAGGAAGCGTTGACAGCACCCGTCGCGCCTCCTTATAATCGGAGCCGACCGGAGCCAGGACGAAGCGACCCGCATGCCGAAGAAAGACGATCCTCTGACAACCATGGACACCGGGAGCCCTTCCGGGCCCGCGGCGTTTTTGGGGCCCAGCTTCGTCTGCACGGGGCAGATCGCGGCCCAGGAGGACCTCCTGATCCAAGGGACCTTCCGGGGTGTTATCCGTCTCAAAGCCCATAAGCTCACGATCGCGCCGGGCGCCCAGGTCGAAGCCGACGTCATCGCGGGCTCCGTCGAAGTCGCGGGCCAGCTCACCGGAAATATCCGGGCGACGGGGACGGTGATGCTTTCCGCGGCGGCTTCTATGAAAGGCGATATCACCGCGCCCAAGGTTTCCATCCGCGACGGCGCCCAGTTCCGGGGCTTGGTCCGCATGGACAAGAGCGGCTCCTGACATACGGACGGGTTCGTCTCCGCTTCGCCCCGGTCTCCTGCTATAATAGGCGCCATGACTGCGTTCAAGCTCGAATCCGCATTCACCCCTAAGGGCGACCAACCCGGGGCGATTTCCGCGCTCGCAGACGGACTCGGACGCGGGCTGCGCCATCAGGTGCTCATGGGCGTCACCGGATCGGGAAAGACGTTCACCATGGCCAACATCATCGAAAAAGCCCAGCGGCCCGTCCTCGTGATCTCGCATAACAAGACGCTCGCCGCCCAACTCTACCAGGAATTCCGGCGGTTCTTTCCGAAGAACGCCGTCGAATACTTCGTTTCGTACTACGACTACTATCAGCCCGAAGCCTACATCCCCTCGTCCAACGTCTACATCGCCAAAGAGGCGACGATCAACGACGAGATCGACCGGATGCGGCTCAACGCGACGAACGCCCTGTTCGCCCGCCGCGACGTCATCATCGTCGCCTCGGTTTCGTGCATTTACGGCATCGGCGCGCCCGAGACCTACTATGCCATGAGCTTCCCCGTTGAAACGGGGATGCGATTACCGCGGAAGCGTCTCCTCCGCGCCCTCGTCGAGATTCAATATGAGCGACAGGATTCCGACCTCAAGCGCGGCGGGTTCCGCGTCCGGGGCGACGTCGTCGACGTCTTCCCCGCCTACGCCGAGATCGCGTACCGCGTCGAGCTCGACGGCGAGACCGTCAAGAAAATCACGTCCGTGGACCCGTTGCTAGGAATGGTTCGCGACACGTTCGAGAAAGTCATCATTCATCCCCGGACGTTCTTTTCGACGCCGCGCGAAATCCTGGACGCGGCCGTCGCCGGGATCGACCGCGAGCTCCAGGAGCGGGTCGCCTTTTTCAAGGACCGGGGCAAGGTCCTCGAAGCCGAGCGAATCGAGGAACGGACCCTCTACGACCTCGATATGCTACGGGAGTTCGGATACTGCCCCGGGATCGAAAACTATTCGCTTTACCTCAGCCAGCGCCGGCCCGGCGAACCCCCGTACACGCTTCTCGATTATTTTCCCAAGGATTTCCTGACGATCATCGACGAATCGCACGCCACCGTGCCTCAAATCGGCGGGATGTATTTCGGCGACCGGTCGCGCAAGGAGACCCTCGTCGAGCACGGTTTCCGCCTCCCCTCCGCCTTCGACAACCGGCCCTTGAATTTTTCCGAGTTCGAAGCCCGGGTCGGACAAACCATCTACGTCTCCGCGACCCCGGGGCCGTTCGAGCTCAAGCAGACGAAAAACCGGGTCGTCGAGCAAGTCATCCGGCCGACGGGGCTCATCGACCCCGAGGTCGAGGTCCGGCCGGTCCGGGGCCAGGTCGACGACCTTAAGGCCGAAATCGAGGCCCGGGCGGCGCGAAATGAAAGGACGATCGTCACCACCCTGACAAAAAAGATGGCCGAGGACCTGACCCGCCATTATCACGAGCTCGGCCTGCGCGCCCGCTATCTTCATTCCGAGATCGAAACGCTCGACCGGGTGAAGATCTTGCGCGACCTGCGGCGCGGGGCCTTCGACACCCTCATCGGCATCAACCTCCTCCGCGAAGGGCTGGACCTGCCCGAGGTCTCGCTCGTCGCAATCCTCGACGCGGACAAAGAGGGGTTCTTGCGTTCGGCTCGGTCCCTGATCCAGACCTTCGGCCGGGCGGCCCGGAACGTGCACGGGCGGGCAATCCTCTATGCCGATTCCGTCACGGATTCGATGACGGCCGCCATCTCCGAGACCAACCGCCGGCGACGGCTCCAGCAGGAGTTCAACGCGGCGAACGACATCACACCGCAGTCCATCGTCAAGCGCATCGACGAGGTCCTAACGAGCGTCTACGAGCGGGATTATCTCGACTACACGCGGATCGCCGAGGACGAGGAGGTCTACCTCTCACCCCAGAAACGCAAGGAGAAAATCGACGAACTCGAGAAGCGCATGAAGGACGCGGCCCGGGCCCTCGAGTTCGAAACGGCGGCGAAGCTGCGCGACGAGATCGCGAAACTCAAGAAGCGCGAACTGGAGCTGACCCTGTGATCCCCCTTCCGGCGGGCCGGGTCCGTCCCGTCCGGCGGGAGGCCGGACGGGACGCCGGAATTACCTGCGTCTTATCAACATGTTGAAAGCGAAGGCCATCGACCTGCCCGAAAAACCGGGCATCTATTTTTTCAAGAATGCCGCGGGCGAAGTCGTTTATATCGGAAAGGCCCGCGACCTGCGCGACCGGGTCAAGTCCTATTTTCAGCCTACGGACGACCTCAAGGTCCGGGCCATTCTCGCGGAAGCGGCGGCGATCGACTACATTCTGACCGGTTCCGAGCGCGAGGCCGCGTTTCTCGAGAACAATTTCGTCCAACAGATCCAGCCGAAGTTCAACCTCCGCCTCAAGGACGATAAAAGCTTCCCTTATCTCAAACTGATGACGAAGCAGGCTTTTCCCGGCCTGGCCTTCAGCCGGAAGGTCGCTGCCGACGGGGCGCGCTATTTCGGACCGTTCAGCCCGGCGCGGGACGCCCGGGCCACCATCCGTCTGGTGGGGAAATATTTCCGAGTCCGGACCTGCGCCGAGGAGATCCCCGGCAAGCGGAAGCGCCCCTGTCTCGAATACGACTTGAAGATGTGCTCGGCCCCGTGCGTCGGTCTCCTCGGCCGGGACGACTATCGGAAAGACGTCGATAACGCCCTCCTGTTC
>JBGOYP010000160.1:0-5978 GCA_041479785.1 Candidatus Aminicenantia bacterium
CCTGCAGGCGATCATTGATTCGGGGAAAAAATTCACCCCCCAGGAATGCTTCGAACTTATTAAGCCGGTCTGCGATGCCCTGGACTACGCCCATGGTTACGGAATCATTCACCGCGATATCAAGCCGGCCAATATCCTTATCGATAAGGCCGGAAAGCCCTATCTCGCCGACTTCGGCGTAGCCCGGATTGAGGAGTCGACCATGACCCAATCCGGGACGACGGTCGGGACGCTGAGCTATATGTCGCCCGAACAGATCAAGGGCCTGGCCATCGACGGGCGGTCGGATATCTTCGCCCTGGGCATCATTCTGTACCAACTCCTCACGGGAAAAATGCCCTTCCTCGGTGACAATATTTCGACCATTGTCTACAAAATCGTCAACGAACAGCCGCCGCGGATGACCGAAATCAACCAGGACCTCCCTCCCGGCTATGATCTCGTCGTCCAGAAGGTCTTGGCCAAAAACCCCAGCGATCGTTTCCAGACCTGCCGGGCTCTCGTCGCCTGCTTGGAAGGCGCCGAAAAGATTCTCGAGAAGACGCTCTCCTACGACACGGACAAAGGGGGTCATGCGGCACCCTTCAAGCGCAAAAAAATCCTCATCGCTGCCCTAGCCTTGTCCGGGATCGCCGTCGTGGCCGGGAGCGTCTTTCTCCTGTCACCCAAATCCGGCAAGACCGCTGGACCGAACCGGAAGACCGCGGCCGTGGGGACGGCCGATCCGGCGCCGAAAATGGGCCCGTCCTCTCCTCTTACGGCCGAAGGGAATCCCCCCCCGAAGCCGGAGAAGATCGGTCCCTCGGAGGAGGACATCGCCAAGCTGAAGGAGAGCTTCGACAACAAGAGATTTGCGGACACGGCCAAATTCGCCCAGGACATCCTGGCAAAAGACCCGGCCAGCCCGATCGCTCTGGAATATGCGCGGCGGGCCCGGAGCGGGATGCTCGACGCCCAAATCGCCCCGATCCTCCAAGCGGGCATGGCAAGCTATCGTCAAGGCGACTACGGGCAGTGCGTCCTGGACATGGAAAAGGTTTTGAGCCTGGACAAGAACAACGCCGAAGCGCAGCGTTTTCTTTTCCAAGCGGATACGGAGCTCTCCAAAAAAGATATCCTCGCCCTGATCGAGCGGCATCGGGTGGCGGAGGAAGGCAAGGACCTTTTAACGATTCTGAGCGATCTGGATTCGCCGAGTTTGTCCCGGCAATGGCAGAGCGATTTCAAATTGTTGTTCAATGCCTATGACGGGATCAAAGCGTCGATCTCGGCCATCTCCGTGACCTTCTCGAGTCGGACGGAGGCGACGGCGAGATTCTCCCATCTCCTGACGGCCGTTTACAAGAAGGACGGGAAAAAGGAATTTTTCGAGGGGATAAAAACCTGGCAGCTCCGGAAGAAGGAGAAAGCCTGGATATTGACGAGCGCGGACTGATATTCGAGAGGGTAAAGGAGCGGGTCATGGACGCACGGGAAAATAGGCTGATCCGGATGGCGCTGATCCTCGGTCTTTCCCTGATCCTCGTCGGACTCGGATTCGAGCGGCCGGCGATCAGAGTCCGCGTCACGGTCGACAGCGCGACCGTCAAAGCCACGCCGGCGATCGGAGGTCAGAACTTGGCCACGGTCCCCCTCGACAGCGTCCTCGATGCCGAGGGCAAACAAGGCAGTTGGTATAAGGTCTTCATCACCCGGGACGGCGTCCAGGTTCCCGGTTACATCCACGAATTCCTGGTCAAGGAGATCACGGAGGACGAGGCCCAGCAGACGCTGAGCCCGTCAGGGCGGGCGAGAGCCCAAGCGGACATCGTCGCGGAGATCGTGAAAAGAATCGAGGACGATAAAAAATTGATCCGGCAGGAGAAGGAGCCGGATAAAGTCGTGGATGATCTGACACCCCTGATCGCCATGGCTTTCACGATCGACGACCGGCTGGAACAGAAACGGATCGCGTGCGAACTCTTTTTCTGGATCGGGAAGGCCTGCGCACAACAGGGAGACAGTGCCGCCGCCTTGAAGAATTTCAAGAGCATGTTCGACGTCGATTACGCCATCGGGCAGATGGTGACCAGGAACATTTCCGAACCCTCGATCAGCAATCTCATCGATCATGCCGAACGGCGTTACAAAGGTCTCTTGGTCGATTACACTCTGCAGATTACGACGAAGCCAAAAGAAGCGGAGCTGAAAATCAACGGCAAATCGATCGGCCTGTCTCCCCTGATCTATCGTTCCTCCCTTCCTAAATGTTCACTGGAAGTGGAGAAGGATGGATACCGACCGATCAAGGAAGATCTCTTCCTCTCGCAGTCGATGACGAGCAAGGATTACACCCTGGTGAGCATCGGCCGGAATCTCGCCCTCGGCTCCCTCCCGAAAGGGGCGCGCGTGTTCGTCGACGGGAAGGACACCGGCAAAATCACCGACTGCGCGCTGCCGTTTGTTCCTTATGGAAGTCATGCGATCCGGCTCGTCCGTGAAAATTATGCCGGTTGGGAAGCGCCGGTCGAAATTCTCGAGGGCGAGGGTCCCGTTTCTCTTTCCGCGACCCTGATCGCGAATACCTACGTCTTTTCCCGGAAAATCGGCGGACCTGAGGAACGATTCTTCAAACTGCCGAAGGCGATCGCGTTTGACAAGGACGGTAACTATTATATCGTCGACGAAAGCGATTTTGTGAAGCTTAAGAAATTCGACGCTGAAGGCCGATACATGGCCGCCTGGGGCGACCCGGTCCGGGAAGCGAAAGTCCTGAAAATTCCCGCCGGGATCGCTGTCGACGCCAAGGGCAACATCTATGTCACGGATGGCAAGGCGTGCTGTGTGGCGAAATTTGATCTGAACGGACGATTCCAGAAAAAATGGGGCTCTGCGGGGACGAGTCCGAACGAGTTATCCAGTCCGGCCGGGATCGCGGTCGACGCTGCGGGAGATCTGTACGTGGCGGATATGAACAACAACCGAATCGTCAAGTTTTCGTCCGACGGCGCGGTAAAAAAAACATGGGGAAAGCAGGGGGTCGGGCCGGGCGAATTCAGTTTCCCCTCAGGCGTGGCTATCGGTCAGAAAAACGACGTGATCGTCATCGACCGGGCCCGACTTCAGAAATTCACCCTCGACGGCGAACCGATCGGCTCCTGGGGAAAGGCTGGCTCCGGCGACGGCGAAATAAAAACGCCCCAGGGAGTCTTCGTCGATTCATTCGATTCCATCTATATCGCGGATACGGGGAACAACCGACTTCTGAAGTTCGACGCGGATGGAAAGCTGATATGCCAATGGGGCGGGCCGGGGATCGGGGACGGTCAGATGATGACGCCCGTCGCGGTCGCCGTGAGCGGAAAAGGGAGCATCTTTGTTGTCGAGAAGGGAAATCATCGTTATCAAGAATTCAGGATCCCCGAGAAATAATCCTCGTCTCGAGAATCAACACTTCAAAGATAATCGGACCGCGGCTCGGCCACGACAAGCCCCTCGACTCGAGAAGGTCGAGATCAAATAATCCCGAATTCGACGTCGTCCCGAAGTTCGTTCCGGTCGTCTTCCAGAGGATGAGCTCGTTTGACGACGCGCGGCTGGACGAGGTCTTCGCCCGGGAGGTCCTGGAATTTCTCGTCGACAAGGAGTTGCTGAGCCCGGAATGGGCCGAGCGTTTGCTTTCCTGGCGGCACACGGGATTTTCGGTTCAGAGGTCAGCGATTCATATGAGGGGAGAGGTCTTGCATCTTTCGGGCGATTTTCCGTCTTGCCCGGCCGTCCGGAATTCTCTATGATAGAAGCGTCACCGATGGATTTTGTCGTCGACTGCATGCTGGGGAAATTGGCAAAATGGTTGAAGGTCCTTGGCTTCGACGTCCTTTATTTTTCCCGGGCCGAGGACGACGATCTCCTGGCGGCGGCGCGGAAGGACGGCCGGACGCTCCTGTCCCGCGACCGGGCTCTCCTCGGCCGGGCCAGACGACTGGCGAAACTCCTCGTCGAGAGCGAGCGCTGGCCGGACCAGGTCCGGCAGGTCCTCGACCATTTCGGACTTTACGACGACGTTCGTCCTTATTCACGCTGCCTGACGTGCAACACCGTCCTCAAGCCCCTGCCGAAATCGCAGGCGGCCAATCTCGTCCCGGCATCGGTCCTCGAACGGGCGGACAGCTTCGCCCTCTGCCCTTCCTGCGGCCGGGTTTACTGGCCGGGAACCCATTTCGACGACATGGCCGCGAAGGTCGGCGAGATCGTTAAAAGGCCGGTTTGACTTTTTATCGCGCCTGCTATAGAGAAAAGCCGGATATGTTCATACCTGAGACGGGGAGGGTTACCATGTTTGAAAATCGAACGTTTGCGTCGCGCGCGTTTCTCGGGCTTGCGATCGCCGGGTTCTTCTTGACGGCGTCGGCCGGACCGGCCTTCGGCCAGGCCAAAGATTCCGCGAAGCCCGCTTATTCGTCCCAAGACCTGTTTCGCCTCGGCAACGTCCGGGCGTTCGAGGGATCGGCCCTCAGGGAGATCGCGTTTCCCTTGGGCGGGATCGGCACGGGGACCGTTTCGCTCGGCGGCCGCGGCAACCTGCGCGACTGGGAGATCTTCAACCGGCCGGGCAAAGGCGTCAACCTGCCGTTCACGTTCTTTTCCCTTTATTTCGAGCAGCAGGGCCGGAAGCCCGTCGTCCGCGTGCTCGAGGGAGCGCTGTCGCCCCCTTATGGGGGGCAGGACGGAGTCAATCGCAGCGAGGTCCCCGGCCTGCCGCGCATGGAGCGGGCCCGGTTCCGGGGCGAATATCCGTTCGCCTGGGTCGATATGGAAGACAGCCACCTCCCTCTCCACGTCACGCTCGAGGCGTTCAATCCCTTCATCCCGCTCAACCCCGAGGAATCGGGGATCCCGGCCGTCATGATCCGGTTCCGGGTTCGAAACCTGAGCGCGAAGCCGGCGAAGATCACGGTCGCCGGTTCGATCCTGAACCCCGTCGGTTTCGACGGCGAGGGGACGATCGGAGGCGTCGGCCACGACAAATTCGGACAGAACGTGAACGAAATCCGGAAAACCGCAACGCTCTCGGGCCTGGTCCTGTCCTCCCAGAAAGTGAAGACCGACGCGGCCGCGTTCGGGACGATGGCCCTGGCCACGCCCTGGAAAAACATTACGTATCTTTCGCACTGGGTGCGCGGCCAGTGGTGGGACGACCTCCAGCTCTTCTGGGACGACTTCGCCGCGGACGGGAAGCTCAACGACCTCGACGAGAAGAGCCCGTCGCCCGACAAGCGGACGGACATCGGGACGCTGGGCTTGACGGCGACCCTCGAACCGTTCGGAGAAGTCACGCTGCCGTTCGTCCTGTCCTGGAATTTTCCCAATTTCCTGGATTATTTCGACATCGTTCGCGAACAGCGGGGCAAGATGTACCGTAACCATTACGCCGAGCGTTTTCCCGATGCGTGGGCGGCCGCGGATTATCTCGTCCAAAACATGCCCCGTCTCGAAAAAGACAGCCGGCTCTTTCATAAGACGTTCTTCGGCTCGACTCTCCCGCCCTACGTCCTCGACGCGGTCTCGAGCCAGGCGGCCATCACCCGGACGATGACCTGCTTTTGGCTCGAGGGCGGCCAGTTTTACGGGTTCGAGGGCTGTAACGACAAGTCCGGCTGTTGCCCCCTCAACTGCGGACATGTCTGGAACTACGAGCAATCGCTGGCCTTTCTTTTCCCCGGCCTCGAGCGGTTCATGCGCGAGGTTGATTTCTTGAACAATACCAAGGACAACGGCGAGATGGTCTTCCGGACGTCGCTGCCGCTCGCGAGCGGGGTCTATTGGAATTTCCGGCCGGCGGCGGACGGGTCGCTCGGCAAGGTCATCAACTTGTACCGGGACTGGCAGATCTCGGGCGACCTGGAATTCCTGAAGAAGCTCTGGCCCAAGGTCAAGAAAGTGATCGAATACACGTGGACCGCGTGGGACACCGACAAGGACGGCCTCATCGAGGGCGA
>JBGOYP010000161.1:0-5973 GCA_041479785.1 Candidatus Aminicenantia bacterium
CATAATGAAATGGCGTGTTCCGGGCGGCACACCCCGATCCTTCCTCTAACCCCCCTATTACGAGCGGAGGGCGAGCCTGGAGGGAACGAAGCGACCATCAAAAGTTTAGCCCCCGGCGGTTCCATTTTCGAGGAGATTCGACGCTGATGTCTGAGCCTTTCTGAAGGCGAGTTCAGCGTCGCCGATGAAAATGGAGGCTCCGCCAGCGTTAAGAACTTTTGAAGGAGCGAGTCCCTTCAGGCGAGTCCTTTGCCCCGAGCCCTCCGTCGATTGACCTTTTTGGAGGGCGACAATATAATCTAGCTCCGGCTCGAAACGGATTGCGAGCCCAGGCCTTGTTTTCGTCGAAGCGAGGCTGACAAACCCGCAACCGGGCCCTGAATAAGAAATATAAGGAGGTCAACGTGGCCGATAATATCGTAAATGTCACGGACGCCGATTTCGAGAAGGAAGTGCTCCAATCGCCGCTTCCGGCGCTCATCGATTTTTGGGCGGTCTGGTGCGTTCCCTGCCGGATGATCGCCCCGGTCGTGGACCAGCTCGCCGTCGAATACAAGGACAAGCTCAAGGTCTGCAAAATGGACGTTGATAAATGCCTCGCCGTTCCGTCGCGCTACGGCGTCCGGGGCATTCCGACGCTCTTGCTTTTCAAGGGCGGAGAGCTCAAAGAGACGGTCGTCGGCGTCATGCCGAAAGACAAGATCGTGGCCCTCCTGTCCAAACATCTGTAAATGAGCGAACGCTGCGACGTCGTCATCATCGGGGCGGGCCCGGCCGGCCTGGCCGCCGCCCTTTACACCGGCCGGGCGAGGCTCCGCACGATCGTCCTCGAAAAGGGGGTCCCCGGCGGACAAATCCTGCTCACGGACTGGATCGAAAACTATCCCGGCTTTCCCGACGGCATGGCGCCCTTCGACCTGATGGAAAAATTCCGCAAACAGGCCGTTAAGTTCGGCGCCGAGATCGTGACCGGCGAGGCGCTGGAGGTCCGGAAAGACGGACCGGCCTGGGTCGTCCGGACCGCGGAGGCCGAATACGCGACGCGCGCGATCATCCTCGCGACAGGCGCCCAATACCGGCAGCTCGGCCTGCCCAACGAAGCCAAACTCGTCGGACGCGGCGTCTCCTACTGCGCGACCTGTGATGGCGCCTTTTTCCGCGACCTCGACATCGCGGTCGTCGGCGGAGGCGACACGGCCCTGATGGAGGCCGAATTCCTGACGAAATACGCCCGGGTCGTCCACCTCATCCACCGGCGCGACAAGCTCCGGGGGGTCAAGATCCTCCAGGAGCGGGTCTTCGCCAACCCGAAGGTCACGATCCACTGGGACTCGGTCGTCGACGAGATCCTCGGCGAGAGCAACGTCGAAGGCGTGGTCCTGCGGAACGTGAAAGACGGGTCGAAGACAAAAATCCCGCTCGAAGGGGTTTTCGTCTCGATCGGCATGGACCCGGTGAACGGTGTCGTCAAGGGCTTGCTCAAGCTCAACAATTGGGGCGAGATTATAGTCAACGAGCGCCTGGCGACGTCCGAACTCGGGATCTTCGCCGCGGGCGACGTGATCAACGCCGCGCCTCACCAGGTGGCGACGGCGGTCGGGACCGGCGTGCACGCGGCCCTCAGCGTGGACGAGTATCTTTCAACTTCTCCAACTCTTCGACCCGGGCCTTGAGGCGCTTGAACTCCTTGAGCAGTTCGTAGAGCTGCGGCGCCGCGGCCCAGAATTTCCGCCAGACCCGGATATCGAGATGCGGGCTTCCGGAGACGAAGGACCCCGACGGGATGTGTCCGGTCACGCCGGTTTTAGCCGCGACCACGACGTCGTCGCCGACGTTCACGTGGTCGGAAATCCCGACCTGGCCGCTCAGGACGGTGTTTCGGCCGACCTTCGCGCTCCCGGCGATCCCGGTCTGGGCGACGAGGACGGCGTTCTCTCCGACCTCGACGTTGTGGGCGATCATCACCAGGTTGTCGATTTTTGTCCCCTTCCGGATGACCGTAGCGCCGAGGGCGGCCCGGTCGATCGTCGTGTTCGCCCCGATCTCAACGTCGTCTTCGATGAGGACCGTGCCTTTCTGGGGGATCTTCAGGCGGCGGCCGTCCTCGGCCTTGAGATAGCCGAAGCCATCCGCGCCGATGACGACGCCGTTATGGATAATGACGCGGTTCCCGATCCGGACGTCTTCGCGGATTGCGGCGTTCGAATGGATGACCGTGCCGGACCCGATTTTGACGCGAGGGTAGACCGTCACGAGGGGGAAGATCACGGACCCGTCGCCGACGTCCGCGTCTTCGCCGATGACGGCGAAAGCGCCGACCGAAACTCCACGGCCGAGCCGGGCCGACGGCGCCACGACGGCGGTCGGATGAAGGCCCGGAGCCGGGCGATACGGTTGAAAGAAGACTTCGGTCGCTCGGACGAAGGCGAGCTGAGGGTCCGCGGAGCGGAGGACGGGGCAGGCGTCGTATCGTTCGCCGGGGGGAAGAATGACCGCGGACGCGGCCGTCCGCTCCAGGAGCTCCCTGTTTTTAGGCTTGACGCAGAAGACGAGGTCTCCCGGGTTGGCCGATTCTAGGGCGGCCACGCCCGTGATGATGACCGTCCCGTCGCCCTCAAAGGGCAGGCCCAGCCGCTCCGCAAGCTCTTTGACCGTGACTGCCATGACCGTGCCTCCCCTCATACCGTCGCCCGGCGGGCGTCGATCTTCTCGTTGAGAACGGCGGCGAGCTCCGCGCCCCATAAGAAAATGCCCAGCGAAAACGAGAGCCAGAGCAGGAAAAAGATGATCGACGTCAGGGTCCCCTGGACCAGCTTGGACAAGACGATGCCGACCGCGGAGAAATGGGCGATGTAGATGACGAACAGCCGCTTGAACACTTCCCAAAGCAGCGACCCCACCACGGCCGCGAGGGCCGCGGCCCGGGTATGGACCTTCACTTCCGGGATGAACTTATAGATGACGAACAGGACGAGAAAGCCCAGGGCGAACGGAAGGAGATACTGGACGAAGAAATTGTCTACGAAAGTCATGATGTCCGGGTTGAGATAATCCTGGACGACGGTCGTCCCCTTGAGGGCGCGGTGCAGGGCGGCCCAGACGGCGGTGATCGACAAGGAAAAGAAGAGGATGACGCCCATGATGAGCATGATGAGATATTCCATCAGCCGGTTGTAGAAAAAGGACTTGCGGACGCGCGACCGGAAGACGACGTTGATGGCGGTGATCAGGTTGGAGAACAGGAAGCTGGCGGCGACGAGGGACCCGACGAGGCCGAACCAGCCGAGGTTTGAGATGTGCGAGGAGATATCGCCGAGCTTCTTGAAGAATGCGGGGTCGAACTTGGCGAAAAAGTCCTCGGTGAAGATGTTGAGGCTCCGGACGGCGATCTCGGAGTTCCCCAGGACCCTGGTCGTTCCGAAGGCGAAGAGGGCCACGAGCGGGACGGCGCACATCAGGGCGAAATAGGAAATGACGATCGCGTACGTGAAGCACTTGTCGTCGTTAAACCTCCGGAACGTCGTCCCGAGCAACCGGAAAACTGGCGCGGCCATGGTTCAGCCGGGGAACCCCAACATCCCGCCCCTTTTTTTCACCGGCACGTTCTCCTCAGTCACGGGAGACCGATGAGGCTCAAAAAAGGCCGTCGGGAACGGCCCCCGTCTTGTCTTAGGCGTACGAACCCCATTTCGCCATGAGGATGATGAACGTGACGAGCAGGGCATAGATGACCAGCGTTTCGATCAGGATCAGGCCGAGGAGCAGAATGAACCGGATGTGGGGCCCCGCGGCCGGGTTGCGCGAGATGCCCTCGCACGCGCTGCTGATGGCTTTCGCCTGACAGAACGCGCCCGCGGCCGTCGCCAGGGTAATGATCCCGGCGCTGACGATGAGGGACAGCTTGTAAAGAGAAGCCTTCGACGCAGCGGGCGTCCCTTCCTGGGCGAGAAGAGGGGCTCCGGCCAGGACGATGAAAAAGAGCAGGAGGCCCAAGACCTTGAGGTGTTTGTTCATCTAGATTCTCCTTTAACGAGGGGACAAGCCCCCCGGATGATTGACGTCGGATAACGGTCAGGCGTGCTTCGCATGCGGCTGTTCCTCGTCGTGGGCGACGGCCCCCGAGATGTAGATGCAGGAGAGGAGGACGAAGACAAACGCTTGGAGAAGCCCCGTGAACATCGCCAGGGCCATGAACGGAAGCGGCAGGATATAAGGGAGGAGCGAAGCGATGACAACGATGAGGACCTCTTCGGCGAAAATATTGCTGAACAGCCGGATCGAGAGCGACAGCGGACGCGAGAAATGGCTGATGAGCTCGATCGGCACCATCAGCGGGGCGAGGAAGGGGACCGGCCCCATGAAATGCTTCAGATACTTCAGGACGCCCTGGGCTTTCATCCCCTGGTAGTGATAATAGACGAAGACCGTGAGGGCGCAGCCGATGGTCACGTTCAGTTTGCTTGTCGGGGACATGAGCCCTGGGACGAGGCCGAGCAGGTTTGCGCAGAAAATGAAGAGGCCGACCGTGCCGACCAGCGGAAGGTATTTCTTCCCCTGGGGGCCGATGATATCGGTCATCTGTCCTTCGAAGAACTCGATGATGAGCTCGAGTACGCTCTGGAACTTGCCCGGCACAAGCCGCCGTTTCCGCACCGCCAGTCCCAGCCCGAGAGAGAGCGCGACCGCGACGAGGAGGCACATAACGATATAATCGGGGATGCAGCGGGCGGGGTCTTTGACGTGAATTCCGGCCAGGGCGAGAAGCGCCGCCACCGGACGGCCGAAGACACGGTTGAACAGCTCGACGACGACGAGGCTGTGCTCTAATCCTTCCATTGTTTCATTCGGGCGAGGGCCAGGGCCGCTTCCGCCAGGAAGACCGGGATGACGGTCGAAAAGCCCACGGCGAACGCCAAAATCTTCTTCGGATAAATAAAGATTATAATTGAAAAAACGCCGATAAGCAAGGCGAGCCGGAGGACATAAAAAAGGACCCCCGAGCGGAGGGCCCCGATCCGGTCCTTGAGGAGAAGCCGGGTCAGGGACGCCTTGAGCCAGATGAAGCTGAGGGCGGCCACGGCCCCGCCGGCGAGGAGCAGCGCGCCGGACAGCGGGTCGAAGACCAGCGCGGCGCCGGCGCTGAGGACGGCCGCGCCGGCCATCGTTTCGAGGGGGATGCGGCGCAGGATTTTTTCTTCGAGCGGGTCATAAGACATGGGATCAGTCCTCCGTGTCCTCACGATTGTATTTCAGGACGCCGCGGATGAGGGTGATGAGCCCGGACGCCACGCCGAGCAGGGTGAACACGACGAGCAGCCAGGGGCGCGTTCCCAGCCATTTGTCGAGGTAGTAGCCGAAAACCAGGCCGACGACGATCGACGACGGAAGGGCCAGGGCCAGGGAGGAGATGTTCGCGATCTTCTGGTAATTCATCCTGTTTTTTTTAGTCTAAAGGCATTAGGGGGAATTGTCAAAAGCGGCTTTCCCTTCCGCCTCCTTTTATGCTATTTTTCACCATCGAGGAGGAGCGCCCATGAAACGCTATAGTCAAGTCATTCAGCTCAAGCCCGAGAAGCTCGAAGAATATAAAAGGCTCCACCGGGCCGTCTGGCCCGAGGTCCTGCGGATCATTCGAGATTGCCATATTCACAATTACTCGATCTTTCTTCGCGACGGCCTGCTTTTCAGCTATTTCGAGTACCATGGGAACGATTTTCGGGCCGACATGGCCAAGATGGCCGCCGACCCGAAGACGCGGGAATGGTGGACGCTCACCGACCCTTGTCAGCAGCCCGTCAAAACGGCCTCGCCCGGCGAATGGTGGGCGGCGCTCGAGGAAGTCTTTCACACGGATTGAATTCTTCCGCGGAGGCTGGGGGACGAAACGGACCGCGTCTCAGCAGACCGTGACCGATAATCCTTCTCGGCTGATGCCGTAGTCGAAGAAGCGGGCGCGAGCGTTGGGCGGGTCGG
>JBGOYP010000162.1:0-5956 GCA_041479785.1 Candidatus Aminicenantia bacterium
AACCCCCCGGAAACGGGGGGTCCATGCAAATCGGAGACGCTGACCTTATTCGGGGCCTCCCTTAATTCGCTAAGGGAGGTTGGAGGGATTAATAATAATATACGGAGTCCTAAAAGCGTCTCCATTTACTGATCCGTTCGGTCCGGGTGTTTCTTCGATAAAAACAAATTGACGCCAGCCAAGAGACCGAGGATGACAACGATGCCCGCCCACATCGAGCCCTCTTTCAGTCCGTAAAACAAGGACTTACTGACGGGGCTGTCATAAGGCGTGGACTTATCGATCAGCGATTCCACTCGCTCTTTTTGTTCCGGCGACCATTCGTAGCCCGAAGCCTTGAGCGTTTCTCCGAAGTATTTTTCCAAAATTTGGTTTTCCTTATAAGCGATGAAGAAATTCTCATTTTTTATGGACGGGACGTTCGATTTCTGCCCGATCTCGAAGCGCCGGTCTCGCCGGAAGAGATGGACGCGCATCTCATAAAGAAAGGGATAATCCAACGTACTGAAGTTTTCCAGGAATTTGTTGTAGCTCCTTTCCTTCCAGTCGGCCAGGATCTGTCCGTAGGGGTGGGCCTGTTCGCGGTCCGTTTTGTTGAGCCAGGCGATCGTCAGCCTGGAGTAAAACGTCCCGACCTCCTTGTCGTCATGCTTCAGGATCGTTTCCCGCATCGGCTCCTGTCTTTCGAGGGGCGCAAAAAAGGGCAGCCATTTCGCCAGGGCGGCCGTGCGCGCGGGCGTGTTGGACAGGCACAAGCCCAGGACGGCGAGATTGGCCGCGAACAGGATCGAGACGGCTCGGACGGATCGAGTCGCGATTCTCACCGAGGCGAGCTTCGGCCGCAGACCCATTCCGAGGGCGAGCAGGACGAGGCCTACGGCCAAGGCGTTCATTCCCACGTCCATCACATCCCAGTAGCGAAGGGGCGTAATCCACTGAATGACCTCGTCTAGGATTCCGACGAGGGCGCCCGAAAAAAAGGCCGCCGGATAGACGGCCGCATCGGGAATCGAGAAGCGCCAAGCCCGGAACAACAGGTATCCGAGAAGGCCGTATTCGAGATAATGGGCGCCCTCATAAGGAGTGTTGATTCTGGCCAGGCCGATATAGAAGTAGAGCCCGGCGAAGAGGGCAAGCCAGAAATATTGAGAAGCCCGCTTGATCTTCAATCGGAAAACAAAAACATAAAGGCCGGCAAGGAACACGGCGGCGACGACGCCGAGAAGCAGGACGATGAAAAACGACGCTCCGAAATGCCGAGTGGTAAAGTCCTGGATCGTCCGGGCGAACGGGACGATAAAAAATATCGTCAGGCTGCACAAACCGACCCAGATCCAGGCTATGATTTTTTTCCCCTCGGTCATGACAAGGATTGTATTCGATTCATCCGGAAAATGGTACCGTCCCATGGACGAGAATCGGACAAAATCTTAATTACGATGACAGACAACGCAATCCCTAATCTCCCGTCGCAGAATTAAGGCAATGCGTGACTGTCACCGTAATTAAGGATAACATCGATTCCGGCCTTTTTAGCCTTCATGGACCCGATCCCGATAAATCTCTTTTCGGTGGCCGATCTTCTCGATTCGCATTTCCAGTTCCCTATCGGAGATGGAATACAAAATTCGGTAATCCCCTTGTCGTATCCGGTAGAGTTCCTTTCCGGACAGCTTTTCTGAGCCTTGAGGTCGTGGATTTTGGGAGAGAGAATCGATTTTTCGTGTGATGCTCACGAGGTCGGCCTTCGGAATTTTCTTGAGCTCTTTATAAGCGGAAGGCCTGACGAGAATCCTATAATTTGCCATCTTTCTTGAGTTTTTTTAAAACGTCTTCGAACGGGATCAGCGGTTCATTCTTCCGTTCTTCAAACGCAGCCAAGTCGATGGCGTCCTCCGCCAGAGCGTTGCGGATGGCGTCATTGACCATGTCCGAAATCGAGTATTCCGTTTCCGCGGCCTTAACCTTCAAAGCTCGATGGAGCTCCGCATCTAAATAGACGGTCGTTCTCTTCAAGTGTTCTCTCATGGTGATCCTCGCGCGGAATAAAATAACATTAAAACGTTAAAATGTCAAGACGTTTTAATGCCTTTGTTCTTCCAGTATAGAAAGAACGGGAGCCCGAGGAGGATGATTCCTAAGCCGGCCATCGCGTTCCAGAACTGGGTGAGAACCGTCGAGACCGCGATGAAAAGCGCGGCCAAGATGAAGACGAGCGGCGTGACGGGGTATCCCCAGGTTTTATACGGCCGGGGCATATCCGGCTTTTTTCGCCTGAGGATGATCACGGCGGCGACCGTTAAGCCGAAGAAGATCCACTGCCCGAAGATGACATATGTGAAAAGCCGCTCGAACGTCCCGAAAAACAGGATGAGAACCATGCTCCAGACGCCCATGGCAATGATCGAAATATGGGGCGTCAGGAATTTCGGGTGGATGGAGGCCAGCTCCTTGAAGAAGATCCCGTCTTTAGCCATGGCATAATACACGCGCGGGGAACACAGGAAATTCTGGTTGGTCGCGCCCATGATCGAAAAGAGAATGATGAACGAGATGATCGAGGCCCCGATGGGACCCACCACCAGAGCTATCGCGTCCGCGGCGATCCGGTCGGATTTGGCGATCGCGCTGGCCGGCAGGACATACAGATACGCCAGCTGCGCGAGGATGTAGATCGCGATGCAGGCCGCGGTCCCGATGAAGAGCCCCAGGGGAAGGTTGCGCTGAGGGTTTTTGGTCTCGCCGGCGCTGTAGGTGGATGAGTCCCATCCTTTGTAAGCCCATAATGATGCGACCAGGGCGATGCCGAAACTACTCAGAAAGTTGCCCGTAAACGTCTTCGGCGAGGGGGACACGAGGTTCGCCGCCTGGCCTTTGGCAAAAATAAAGATAACGCCGCAGATGCCGACCAAGGCCCCGAATTTGATGACGGTTAGGAGGTTCTGAAGGTTCGCCCCCCAACGCACGCCGACGCAATTCACGATGACCAGGAACGCGATGAAAGCCAAACTGATGATCTTCTGCCCCGCCGGCGACAGCGGGAAAAAATGCGTCAGGTACTTCGACGTGAACGCGACCGTCAGAGTGGCGATGGCGCCCGAATCGATCACCAAAAAAAGCGTCCAGCCGAAGAGAAACGAGACGAGCGGCCCGTAGGATTCACGAAGAAAGACGTAGGCGCCTCCGGCCTCCGGCATCGCCGCCCCCAATTCGCCGAACGACAAGGCGCCGAAAAAGCTCAGCACGCCGCCGACCACCCAGACCGTTAGGATGAGGAGCGGGACCTGGACGGCCACGGCCATGTCCTTCGGGACAAGAAAGATGCCGGAGCCGATGACGCCCCCGATGACGATGCTGACGATATCCCAAAGTCCCAAGACGCGGGGAAGGCTCTTCCCTTGTTTTTCGATGGTGTCCATGCGCCCCAGCTTAACGGAATTCAGCGTTTTTTTCCAGAAGTTTCGGCCACGGGCCGCGCCGCGAAACCGTCCTATCGGCGGCTGCCGAACGCAGCCTTGAAATACGCCCAGCCGTCAGCGATGGTCTGTTCGACGGGAATGTAGTCGTGCCCGAATTCGGCGCGGCTCTTATCGTTCGAGTAAAACGCCCGCCACCCGCTCAGACGGCCGTACGCGGCCGTCAGGAGAGGCCGCTTTTTGGTCAGCCGGCTCGCCAGCTCGAGCCCGCCGCCCGCCGCCATGACCAGCCGCGCGGGAATCGGGAAGGGGAAAGCCCGGCGGCCACACGCCCGGCTGATGAGCCTGATGACGTCCGCATAGCGCAGGTTCGCTCCGACGACGAGATATTTCTCCCCGACACTTCCCCGCACGAACGATTTGAGGATAATGGCCGTCAGGTCGCGGACGTCGACGACCGCCAATCCCCCGGAGAACGAGCCGAACAGCTGTCCGCAGCAAATGCTCCGGTATAGCCGATTATGCGGCGTGGCGGGATTATGATCGCCGGGCCCCATGATCGACGCGGGGTTCAGGATGACGGCCGGAAGGCCCGCGGCCCGGACCGCCTCCTCGACGACCTTCTGTCCCTCGTATTTCGTGGTCATGTAATAGATATTCGACGGCCAGTTGAACGGCGTCGTTTCGTCGGCCGGGTTCCCGTTCTTATGAAACCCGACCGCCCCCACGGACGAAATGTGGACCAACCGCTCGACCCGGTGCCGCAAACAAGCGTCGACGACGCATCGGACGCCGTCGCGGTTGACGCGCATCAGCCGGTCCAGGTCGCCGCGCCAGTAGGAAATCAATCCGGCCATATGGATGACGTGCTCGTGCCCTTCGACGGCGCTCGCCACCGCTGTCGCGTCCGCGATATCGCCCTCGAAAGTCCGGACATTCGCGGCCGCCCAGCTCGCCGGAATCGGCTCGCCCGGTAAAACGTAGGCCGAAACGGCGTCCTCCCCATAAGAGAGGATCAGCTCCGGCATGAGAACGGCGCCAACGAATCCCGTCGCCCCCGTGACTAGAATGCGCCGAGAATCATTCATGCGCCGTCCCGAAGCGGCGACGCCGCACATAGAGGAAGGAATCGGTCGTGATGCCGACGAGGGCGTGGATGAAGACGGTGTAAAGAAACGAACCCGTCGCGTAGGCGATGAGGCCGAAGATGACCCCGCCGGCCGCCGCCGCGTAAATCTCCGTGTCGGGATGGCCGAAATGATAAAGCGTCGAAACGACGGTCTGGATCCCGAGCGCCGGGATAAGGCCGACCGCCGGAACCAAGGGGAAAAAGAGGAGTCCGCGAAACAGAAATTCCCAGGAGAAATAATAAAGAACGAGATAGCTGAATTCGAAGAGGACGAATTTTCCCAGGCTCTCGCAAGCCCTTTTGGAAAACGGGTATCGTTCTCGCATGGCCGGGTCCTTGGACCCCATATACGCGATCAACACCGCGATCGGAATCGATGCGCCCATAAAAAGAACGCCCGTACCCCACCGGCCGGTCGTAAAGCCGTAGAAGACCATGCTCCAAACCGGGTCGGGAGAAACCACGAAAACAATGATAGCGGGCAAGACCAAGAATGCTGTACAAAAGAAAATGAAATAGAGGAAAAACGCCCGGAAATCATCGCGCCGGCGGACGAGCCGGCTGTGATGAAACACGGTCATCATCAGGGGGAAGGCCAGGGCGAGGTAACCGTACAGGACCGCCAGAACGTCCGCGTTTTTACTTAATATACCCATCCCGGCGTTCCTTCCAATACCAGCGGACGATGGCTTGGATCTGTTCCTCTACCCGATTGTCGGGCTCATAGCCGAGGTCGGCGATCGTCCGGGTAATGTCATACGTCGTCTCGGTCGCAGCACGCTTGACCCGGTAATAAGTAAAGGGCGGAGCATATCTCGGAAAAATCTTGGCTATGGCCGCCATGACCCGGGCCGCGGCAAAAGTCGCCCGGACCGGAATATGGATCATCCTTTTCCGGCCCATTTCGGCGTAGAGCCGCGAAAGAAAAGAGCGCCACGTCGGCAGCTCGCCGTTGGTCACGGTATAGGCGTTCCCCACGATCCCATCCTTGAGCAGGGCGTGTTCCACCGCCTGGCACAGGTTGTCGATATAGCAATACCCGAAGCGCCATCGGCCGTGGCCGGAAATCACGGGCCATCCGCTCTCGCATGACCGGAGCAGGCGCGCACACGACGTCCGGTCGTTCGGCCCGAACGTATCGGCCGGGCGCAGAACGACGACGGGCAAACCGCGCGCCTTGCCCTGTTCCCTGATGTAGGCTTCGGTCGCCCGCTTATGACGGGCATAGGGAAGAAAATTCACGAGTTCCCGGCCGGGAGCGTCGTCGGAGATATTGACGCCGTCGAATCCCAGGACGAGAGCCGTCGAAATATAGACCAGCCGGCGCGGCAGCCGACGGCCGGCGAAGATTTTTTCGAGAAGATTCACGGCCAGAAGATAAATGTTCTTGTAACACGCCTCATCATCGGCG
>JBGOYP010000163.1:0-5912 GCA_041479785.1 Candidatus Aminicenantia bacterium
AGTACATCCGTTTTCACATCCCGAGCGTCATCGGGGCCGGCCTCTCGGGGTTCAACGCCGCGACGGGCGACGTGGACGGCATCTTTGGCGGCAGCGCCCAAACCCAGGTCCGGGATATGCAGTGGAAGTGCTTCACGCCGGTCTTCATGATCATCAGCGGCTGGTCCAAGCAGACCAACCTCATGAAACAACCCTGGATCTTCGGCGAGCCCTACACAAGCATCAACCGGAGATACCTGAAATTGAAAATGCGGCTGACGCCGTACATCTATACGTACTGCCGGGAGGCCTACGATACGGGCGTGCCGACCGTCCGGGCTATGGTCCTCGAATTTCCCGAGGACTCCGTAACGTGGTCCAAACGAACCCAATATCAGTTCATGAGCGGCGAGTGGCTCCTCGTCGCGCCGGTCTACGAAGACTCGCCGGTCCGGAACGACATCTATCTGCCCGCCGGGAAATGGATCGATTACTGGGACGGCCGCGAATTCAACGGACCGACGGTCGTCAACGGCTACGAAACCACCCTGGACAAGCTGCCGGTGTTCGTCAAGGCGGGCGCGATCATCCCGATGTATCCGGAGATGCTGCACGACCGGGAGAAGCCCAAGGACCCGGTGACGTTCGACGTCTATCCGTTCGGCCGGTCGAGCTTCGCGATGTACGAAGACGACGGCGTGACCCGAGAGTATCAGGCCGGCGCATTCGCCAAAACGCTCATCGAGGCCGACGCGCCCAAATCGCTGGACACGCCGGGGGCGACGGTCACGGTCAAAGTCGGACCGGCCAAAGGCAAATACAAGGATATGCCGGTCAGCCGGTCCTATATCGTGGACATTCATCTAACGGCGAAACCCGCCGCGGTCAAATTGAACGACAAGCCGGTCCCGGCCATCGAAAAACGGGAAGAATTCCTAAACGCGGCCGAGGGTTGGTTCTTCGACGTTCGCGACCGCCGCGGCGTCCTGCATATCAAAACGAAGGCAATTCCTCTCGCCTCCGGCTTCATCGTCAAGGTTACGCTCTAAGGCTGGAAAAAGCGGCTCGATCCCGGTATAATCGAACGCCCTGTCTTGGAAAGGAAACGCCTATGAGCAAAGCGAAGGTCGCTGTTCTCAGGACGACGCCGAAGACCGTGCTGGACGATATCGCCCGGCTGTTCGACCTCGGCGGCGGGAAGGCCGCCCTGGATCGACATGTCCCGACCATCCTCAAGGACAACATCAGCTGGCACTACCCGTTCCCGTCGGCCAACACGACGCCCTGGCAGCTCGAAGGCACGGTCCTGGCTTTGCGCGAATCCGGGTTCAAGGACATCGTCTGCGTCCAGAACAAGACCGAGGTCACCGACGCCTTCAAGGGCGAGGATTTGAACAACTACAAACCCATCTTCCAGGCTTACAAGCTCCCCGTCCTATTCAACTTTCGCGAGGAGGACATGACCTGGATCGGCTACAAGCCCAAGGCGACGATGCACGTCCTGAACAAGATCTACGGCGAGACCATCCCGATCCCCGACTATTTCGTCGGCAAGAACATCGTCCATCTTCCGACGACGAAATGCCACATCTACACAACGACGACCGGAGCGATGAAAAACGCCTTCGGCGGCCTCCTGAGCCATAAGCGACACCAGACCCATACGCATATCCACGAGACGCTCGTGGACCTGCTCGCGATCCAAAAAGAGATCCACCCGGGCCTCTTCTGCATCATGGACGGCACGACGGCCGGCAACGGCCCCGGCCCACGGGTCATGGAGCCCGTCCGGAAGAATGTCCTGCTCGCCTCGGCCGACCAAGTGGCTATCGACGCCGTCGCCTCAAAAATGATGGGCTTCGACCCGATGTCCATCAAGTATATCGCCCTCGCCCACGAATCCGGGCTTGGGGTCGGCCGCCCGGAGGATATCGAGATCGTCGGCGACAAGGACGCAGCCGCGGAAAACTGGGGGTTCCAGGTCGGCGTTTCGTTCCACCGGTTCGCCGGCTGGGTCACCTGGTTCGGCCCGACGCGATTCATGCAGAAGATGCTGACCCGGCCGCCGGTCCTTTATATCGGCAATTTCTACTCGTTCTTTTATCACGACGTCCTGCATTGGCCGCTCAAGGAAAAAAAGATTTACAAGAAATGGCTGATCGAGTCCGAATGGGGGAAGATGTTCCAGGATTATCTTGACCAAGGGCATCTGGGGCGGGCGTAGTCGCCGCCCCGGTCATTCCCGGTCGTTGACTACAAATAATGTGGGGGTCAGACCTTGTTGCGCGTCTCGCAACTAGGTCTGACCCCCTCGACAAAATTACTGTTTCAGCATCGGATCCGGACGGACCGTGACCTTCGTCGTGAACGTCTTTCCGCCGGCCATCATTTTGACAAGATAGACGCCGGGGTCGGCGTTCAAGCCGCCCGCGCCGCCGCGGCCGCCGAAGCCGCCACCGCCGAAGCCGCCGCCGCCGCCAATTCCCCCGCCCAGTCCGAGCTACTGCATGAGGTTCCGCTGGATGTCCGTGACGCGGCGGTAATTATTTCCTGCCGCGTCGATCTGCTTCTGCGCTTCCTTGACGGCCGCTCTCTGCTCGTCGGTCAGCTCGCCTCGGCCCGCGATGGTCGTCAGCTGCGTCTTGGCCGCATTGATCAGGCCCTCAACCTGGGCCGGCGCCGGGTCGAACCGCATATCCCAAACGATCCGGTTAATTCCGGGATTGGGTTTTTCGAACGAATACGTCGTCTTGTTCTGCCCGGTGATGTCCGAGATCTCGACCGTGACGGGCCCGGCCGCGTCGCCCTTGACGTAGTAGTTTATCAGAACGCCTTGGGGCGGATTCTCGCCTTGGAAATAAAGGCTGCCCCGGCCGTAGCCGCCGCGCGCGATCCGCAGCCACCGCGTCCCCGGCCGCTGCGCTTCGAAGAGGAACGCGTCCGCGTTCAAAGCCGCGTCCGTCGCTTGTTCCAGGGCGGAGATGTCGTCCATGATCCAGACGCCCCGGCCGTGCGTCGCCGCGATCAGGTCGCAGTCGCGCGGATGGATGATCAGGTCGTGGACCGCGACCGTGGGAAGGTTGAGCTGTAGGCTCGACCAGCTCTTGCCGCCGTTGACCGAAATGAATGCGCCGAATTCCGTGCCGACGAAAAGAAGGTTCTTGTTCTTCAGGCCTTCGATAACGACATAGACGGGCTGGCCGTCGGGCAGGTTGTTCGCGAGGCTCGTCCACGTCTTTCCGTAATCCGTCGTTTTGTAGATGAAGGGCTTGAAGTTGTCGCTCCGGTGGCCGTCGAACGTCGCGTAACAGGTGCCCTCGTCGAAGTTCGAGGCCGTGACACGGCTGCACCAGAGGTTCTTGGGCAGGTCGGCCGGGAAATTGGGCCGGACATTCGTCCACGCGACGCCGCCGTTGCGCGTGACCTGGACGTTGCCGTCGTCCGTGCCGACCCAGATCAAGCCGGGTGTTTTCGACGATTCCGAGACGGTGATGATCGTGCAGTGCGTCTCGGCGCCGGTCACGTCCGACGTAATGCCGCCCGTCGGCTTATCCGTGCCGCCGTCCCGGGCGCCGAATTTGGCTTTATCGTTCGTCGTCAGGTCGGGGCTGATGATCATCCAGTGGTCGCCGCGGTCTTCCGACCGGAAGAGATGTTGCCCGCCCATGTAGACGATGCTGGGGTTATGCGGGGACAAGAAAATGGGCGTGCTCCAGTTGAAACGGAACGGGGAGCGTATTCCGCCGGGCCCCATCTGGGCGAAGCCCGACTCGGGCGTTGCTTGGGGCTGCCCGGCTCCGCCGCGTTGCCCTGCCGCGGCCTGCTGGCCGCCGCGCTGGCCTTGAGCCGCCTGTTGTCCGCCCGCGCGCTGGCCGGCCCGTTGTCCGGCCTGGGCGGCCGGAGCGGGTGTCTCGGGATAGTAGTCTTTGTAATTAATGACGTTGTTCGGCCGCGGTTGGATCGACCGAGATTCCCGCGTCTCGACGTTCGTCCGCTGGGCCGACCCGCCCTGGCTTTCGCTGTAAACGATCCGCCAATCCGTCGGGTCATTCTGGGTGTGAAAACCGTCGCCGCCCGTGAAGTTGAACCAGAAGTCCGTGAGGATCATGCCTTCCCGGCTCATCGAAGGGCCGCCCCACGTGCCGTTATCCTGCAAGCCGCCGTAGACGTAATACGGGTCGCGCATGTCGGCGCTCACGGCATAGAATTGGGACAAGCAAAGGTTGTCGAAAAAGACCCAGGATTTGCCGTGGTCGTAGGTGAGCGACGCTCCGCCGTCCTGGCCGACATAGAAACGGTTCTTGTTCGTCGGGTCGAGCCACATCGTGTGAAAATCAGGATGGAGGCCGGACATGGTCTTCCACGTCATCCCGCCGTCTTCGGAATACTGCAAGTTCGAGGTCAGAAAGTAGATGAGCTTATCATCGAACGGGTTGATGTAGATGTGGCTGTAATAAAACGGACGGTTGTTCGTCCGGTTCATGAACTTCCAGGTCGCTCCGGCGTCTTCGGACCTGTAAATACCCGTCCCCAGCTTGGTCATGTCGGCATAATCGGGGTCGGGCTTCGCGGCTTGCGCTCCCGGCGCTCCGCCGGCTCCCCCGCCCATTCCGCCGCGCTGCCCGCCGGCCGACGGCTGGAAGCCGTGCTCGACAACCGCTTCAAGAACCTTGGGATTACTGCGGGAAATGGCGATCCCGATCCGACCGAGTTCACCGGCCGGCAGGCCTTTCGTCAGCTTGGTCCAGGTCCTGCCGCCGTCGGTCGTCTTGAAGATCCCGCCGTTCGGGCCGCCCGAATCAAACCGCCAGGGCTGGCGCAGGCGTTGCCAGAGGGCGACATAGAGAATATCGGGATTCGCGGGGTCCATGACGAGGTCGATGGCGCCCGTTTTTCCGTCGTTCGGAAGCCCGCCGGCGAGCTTGACCCACGTCTTGCCGCCGTCGGTCGTCTTGAACAGGCCGCGGTCGCCCGTGTATCCCCAAGGATGTCCGGAGGCCGCGACATAGACGATGTCGGGGTCGGTGGGGTGGGTTAGGACTCGAGCGATCGTCTGGGTCGTTTCGAGCCCCATCCGGGCGAACGTTTTACCGCCGTCGGTGGACTTGTAAATCCCGTCTCCCCAGGCGACGCTGTTCCGAACGCATTCTTCGCCCGTCCCGACCCAGATGATCTTCGGGTCTTTTTGGAAAAACGCGACGTCGCCGATCGAAGCCGAGCTGTATTTATCGAAGATCGGCTCCCAAGTCGTCCCGGCGTTCCCGGACTTCCAAACGCCGCCGGACGCGCCGGCGACGAGGACCTGGGTGAAATCGCCGTCCAGGGCTTCGAAGTCCGAGATGCGGCCGACCATGTTGGCCGGGCCGACATTCCGCCATTTGAGATCTTTGATGAGGCTGGCGTCCGAGCTCGAGGGGTTCTGGGAATAGAACGGTCCCGCGAGCGCGAGCGCCACCGTCGTTAGGAACGCAAACCGCAACACTCTCCGCATGTTCATGCCGGTTCTTACCTCCTTCGGAAATTCATGGGATGACATTGAAGACCTCCGCCTCGGCATGTTCGACCGAAGCGGGGCCGAAAAAACGAAATATGAACTTGTCCGGGAATCCGGTGAGGCGGGCGGCGGCCCGCGCGGAACGCATCTTCTCGATGCCTCGTTGATGCTTAATCAAGCGTCCATTATATGGAAAATCGGGAAAACAATGCAACCGGCCGGCTTTCCGCCGGGGCCGGAGACGCCTCCGTTCCGAATCAGCGGCCCAAACCGACGACTTCGAACTTGGCCTGGCTCTTGAGTCCCGCCATATGGGCTTCGAACGCCGCCTGCTGTTTCTGCTCTTTGAGGCGGGATTCGATATCGCCCTTCACTTCGTCAAACGGCTGCGATTCCTTTTTCCGGTTTTCCACTTTGATGATATGGAAGCCGTATTCGG
>JBGOYP010000164.1:0-5907 GCA_041479785.1 Candidatus Aminicenantia bacterium
CGGGCTCCATCGGCTTGAGCGGCTTTTTTGTCGGGCGAAGTGGCCTGGGCCGCAACATTGGCGTCGCCGACGCAAAGCCATAACATCGCGGCGATAAGGATGAGGCAAAGCCCTCGAAAAGGTAAAAGGCGATTTCCCGTTTTCATTGAACCCTCTTCTCAGTACTACGAACTAGCATAAATCCGGCCTCGGATGATGTCAAGGACGTGAATTCGTCCAGTAGATTAGTGATGGCTTTGCTTATTCTCTGAACTGGATCAGGCCATTAGTGATAATTAAGCTTTCTGATTTATTTTCCTTTTACGATAATACCAGCCCTTTCTATAGCCAAGAATCGCCATGGCTATCTTCTCCCAAATAAAAGTAATGGTAGGGCAGAGAGAGCGGAGGGGAGGGAGAGGCGGCGCCGGCGGCTTATGATAGATTTCTAGAAGCTTCTTTAGAACATTCCGGGCAACTCGTCGAGGGGAATTAACGGCCCCGACGGCTGAATATTGATTTATGGATATAATTTCAGGACATCTGGGGCATGGAGGAGAGGGGATGGGGGCGGGGGGTTGGGAATAGCTGGTCGATCTTTTAAGATTGTATATCAACACATGAGCGCATATATTTTCCAAATTTTTTGGAAACGCCTCAATGTAACGGGATTACAAACCCAGGTTGTTTTTATTCGCAATATCGTCGGGGTCTACGCGCAGCTCATTAAGGAAATTGATCCGGGAGCCGGGGCCTTTTATTACCGAGTATGAGGAATTATGTGCCAGGCAATTTTCCATGATTTCCCTTCAAGCATTCGATAAGATTCTTCGTCATCGATCCAGCGGCATACAGGGAGAGGTTTAGGCTATGGAGTCTTTACACATTTTTGACAACTCCGGATGTCTATGATATGACTTTTTCGGGATAGCCGAGAGCCATGACCCCGAGATTTCTCCGACCCGCCGCGCTCGCCGTCCTGGCCGCGATCGTCGTCGGCCTATCCTCCCCTCTCGCTGCCGAAGAGGTCCGAAAATCCGAATCCGCCCGCGCGTTCGGGCCCCTTGAAAAATCTCTTTTAGTCCCGGGTTGGGGACAGCTCTCCGAAAAGCGATACGTGGAAGGGGCGCTCTTCCTCGCCGCGGAAGCGTTGTGCGTCTGGGGGATTTTCGCCAGCGACCATCGCGGGAACGAAAGCTACGCGTTGTACCAAAACGCCAAGAACGAGGACGAGGCCGTGAACGCCCGCCGGCTAGCGGAGAAATACGACTCGAGGCGTAATCAGTTCCTCCTCGGCGCGGCGTCCGTCTGGGCGGCGAATCTCCTTGACATCTATCTCATCGTTAAGCACAAAGGAGGGCGGGACACATCGCTGGCGTTCAAGGTTTCCTGTGCGATTAACACCGTCGGGCTTACGGCTTCTTGCCGTTATTAGCCTCGCCGCCGCGGCCGCCTGCCAGGACCGGCTGTTCAACAATCCCTTCGACCCCCAGGCGGGAGAAGCCGTCTTCGAGACCGTCAACATCGTCTATACTCCGGCCTTGAGCCCCTCGGGGATGACGTGGGACGGAACGACCGTCTGGAACGTCGACGGCGCGAGTCCGACGCTCTACGGCCTCAACCCGTCCAACGGCGCCCTCGTCCGGACGCTTAAATCTCCGCTCCTCAACACGACCGATGTCGCCTACGACGGGTCGGACCTCTGGGTCTGCAGCGAAACCGACGTCGACGTTTATAAAATTAATATGTTCAACGGCGACATCCAGAAACGGCTCAGTCTCCAGCGCGGTTCGTTCACGGCTATGGAGTACGGCCAGGGCGCCCTCTGGCTGGCCGACGCCCAGTCCAACAAGATCCTCAAGGTCCATCCCGAAACCGCCGAGGTTCTGGGCGCGTTCCCGAATCCGGGGACGCGCGCCTCCGGCCTGGCCTTCGACGGGGCCCATTTCTGGGTCTCGGACGCGCGGACGCTATCGATCTACGAACTCGACACGGGCGGCCAGGTGCTGAAAAAATATCTGTCGCCCGGACCGTCGCCCGCAGGCCTCGCTTTCGACGGCCGGTTCCTCTGGAACGCGGACGCCAATCAGAAGCTCTATCAATTGAGATTCGGAACATGAGCGGGACACGCGCCTGGGCCATTTTCGTCGGCGCCGCATTTTTCTCAGCCCTGCCTTGTCCGGCCGCTGAGGAAACGACCTTTCGTGTCGCGGGCGGCTATCTGTCTTACAGCTTCGATCATGGCCGGATCCACGGCGAGAAGGCGGCATTCAAGCTCGGGGATTTCGAGGTCACAAGCCATTTTCTCAAAATCGACCTTCCGATCCGGGCCTTCGCCGCCGCGGGCGGCGTCGTCGTCCGGAAGGGCGAAGACCGGCGCGAAGCCGACGAACTCGTTTTCGACCCGACGACATTCGACGGCATCCTGATCTCCTTCAAAGACGTTATCACGGTCGAACCCCTGGACCCGTCCCGACCGCCCGCCGAAGAGATACGGCAGAAATTTCTGGCCCAGGAACGCATCCTGCAGTCGGTGACCCCGGCCGAGATCCGGACCTCGCTCCTCTACGCCGCGGCGAGCGCGTTCGAGATCACGTCGAACGGCGACGTCACGGGATTCGATGTCATGATCTATGTCGAGGGGCTTGAGTCCGTCGGGTTCGCGAAGCTCCGGCTCGCGACGGGCGAAAAGACGGGGGCCGGAGGGTTTTCCTTGGACAAGATCTGGTTCACGAAAACGCAAGGGCTCTTCGGGAAGGTCCGTTTCTCGACGCCATCGACATCTAAAATTAAAAACGCGACGCAGGCGACTTATGAGGAACACTCGATCCTAAAAAATTACGCGGGACTTCCCCGGCAACTTGACCTACAGACATCGACGTCCTGGTCGCCCGGCGAACAAACGACCTTCGGCGCCGGCGGCAACTACAACTCGACTAGCCTGTGGAACGCACACGTCTGGTTCGACCGCGCATGGAACGCGGGGCAAAACGGCCTGACCCTGGACGTCGCCTACAATAAGCCGATCCAGAGGCGCGGCGAGACCTGGCTTGGGGTCCGGTCGTCCCTGAATTTCGGGGCCTGGGGCCGGATGGCCGTCCAAGGCGGCTATGAGGTCCACGGCCAAGCTCTCGCCAGCTTATCGTATAGCGCCGCGGCGTTCGACAATAAGCTTCAGCTTCGGGTCGCTTCGAGCTATTCGCGCATCCAGGCCGGGGGGACGGGCCCTCCGTCCGAGATCGTCAACGGCGACGTCGCCCTATCCTATGACACCCGTTTTTTCAGTCTGGCGACGGATTATTATCTCAACGACGACCTCGTCGGAAACCAGCGTCTGACCCGGCCGCAACTGCGCCTCGGTTTCAAGCCCGTCTCACTCTATGACGGACTTTTAACGTTGACCGTCCAAAACATGTTCATCCTCAACGACTTGAAACGCGGCGACATCGAAACGCAGAGCTACAGCAACAATACGTCCTTCGCTCTGGCTGCGGCGCCGGTCTCCGTGCTCCCGGGCATGCACCTGCAGGCGAGCCTGGCGGTCGAGCAGTTCCTAGAAAAGGAGGGCCGGAATTTTACGTCCGGCGGTCTTGTCGTCCGGGCGGAGAAACAGTTCGGCTCGGCCGTGGCCCTCGAAGGATTTTACAGCGTCCAATCCCGCCGCCGCTCGCGAAACTGGTTTATCGAAGGTACGACGAGCCAAGACTTAAGTGCGGTTGTCAGAGTCAATCCGGAAGGAGGGATCAACGGCTGGGTCTCAGTCTCGTTCGACCCGAAAGCGGGCGAGTGGAAACAGTCTGTTTCGGAGCTCACCATCGGATTGGTCCGGAATTGGCGCTTTCAATCGCTTCTCAACTACGACTTTTACAGGAACCGCATCGCCAACGTCGACCTCTATCTCATCCGGAAGGCCGGCCGCTTCGATCTGCGTTTTATTTGGCGCAGCATCTCCAAACAGATTCTCGTCGAGCTCGTCCCCTCCATTTAGCGATTGAGCCCGATTTAGAGTTTTGAAGGGCTGCCGCAGATTTCCGGCAGTAAGTCAGCTGATAGAACTGGCTTCAAAATCGGGTGCGGCCAAGGCCTTCATATGCCGATGAGCCGTCCGTGGCCGGGGCCGTTCAATATCAGCGGATTTCTAGTTCTCGGGATGCCAGCAATTTATCATCCAGAAAAACAGCTACCGTCCAAACGCCGCTGTCTTTCTCTTCACTGACCAAGATTTGGTCCCAGGCGATGTATTTTTCGAAAACTTTTCCCTTCTCCCCGATCGAAATTTTCTCTGCCGCGCGGAATAATTTGCGGGAAGGATCATACCACTTCCAAAAGAGCGTGTGTTCTCCCCTGATATCCCGGAGCTCGAGAAAATAAAAAACTCGGCTGTCTTTTCCTTTGGTGAATATTTTTTGTTCCGGTGAGGACTCGGCCCAGCCGTTTTGGGCGTCAACGCGGTTGCATAGAACGGCTCGTTCGAGAAGCGTAGTCGGCTCTTCGAGCGCGGTCGGTCTAAACCGGATGCAGGCTTCCATATCGAAGAGTCCTAGAATCATTAAGCTGAAGATGATGGGAAAGCGGGTTTTGTTGACCGCAGATGCAACGCGCATGACGTTTTATTGGCGTTTATTATTTTCTCATAAAATGATCTCTGGCGAAATAAAATATCAGAAAAAGATATATGGGCAAAAAAAAGTAAAGTGGATTATGTCTTGGAATGGGTAATGTATGGCAAGAGGGATGCGTAAGGGAGCGAGCGGTCAATTTCGAATGGTGTTAAGCGACGTGATATATTCCGAGCGGCTCGGCGGTTATTCGCGATCCCGGACTTCCGCTTCTACGCCCTGGCCGCCGCTGTGGAATCCCTTTGGGAGCAATGGCAAGAACTTAGGCAAAGGGAAGGGACCGCGCGCGGGGCCGTCGCAGTCTTTGGGTGCACGGCCAGTCGATCCTCTTGCTCTGGGACAGCTCTCCGGAAAAACTCTTGGGTTTAGCGGCCGGTCCGCAATATCTCGAATCCCAATGGGGTCCTACCTGGCGGACTCTCCGCGTCAGCGTGTCGTTGCTGGATTCCGATTCCCACAATGTGCTTCAACCCTTCCCTCCGACCAGTCCGCAGCAGGCCTTGCGCACGTCATCCGACACGCGATTAACGTGGACTCTGCGGATTACCAGCGCCGATCCCGCCGCCGATCTGGCCCAGCTAGCCGGCCGCACGGAGCATTAGGCGGACAAACTCCCTATGAACGCTTTCGAGAGAAGATCGGCTCTTCGTGTAAGCAATGATTGTCAGGGCCACAGGATCGATTTCGCCGTCAATCGCCGCCCGTTTCCGGCTCCCGGCCCTCCCCATGTCGTTATGAAATTCGGGGCCGTCCCCGCGAATATATCGATTCGATGATTTCCCGTATTCGCGATATATATTTTCCCGGAACCATCGATCGCAACGTCCATAGGATGGTTCATTTGGGCGGGCGCGGTGCCGAGCTCGCCCCATTGGCCGCCAAAGTACCCCTGGGCACTGAATTTCAGAATATTGTTATTAATGTTTCCAGCGATATAAAAAGAGCTAGTAGGGCTGATGCCGATGCCGCCCGGAGAATTTAATTCGCCATATCCGGTTCCGTGGCTGCCCCATTGATAATTATAATTTCCATTGTCCCTAAATTCTTGGACTCGATCATTGGAACTATCGACGACAAGAACGTACCCCGTCCCCGGCACCAAAATATCACATGGATTATTGAATTGCCCATTCCCGCTTCCCTGACTGCCCCATTGTCTATCAAAAACATAGCCAGTCAGAGGTATTGTCGTGGTCGTCGTTATGGTCGTCGAGGTCGTTAAAGCCGTTGTCGTCGTATTTGGTACCGTCGTGGTCGTCGTCGAGCTCTTCTTTTTGACGAGCGCTTTAATTATAAAATAGCCGGCGAC
>JBGOYP010000165.1:0-5892 GCA_041479785.1 Candidatus Aminicenantia bacterium
AAAAGTTTAGCCTGCGGCGGCTCCATTTTCGAGGGAGACCTTCGCGGCGATGATGTTTTGAGCGTTGCTCGATTGAATCATAACCCCGAGATGTCGACGCGATCGTTGTTAAAGGCTCATATCGCGGTCGCGAGTTCATCGCCGCCGAGAAAATGGAGGGTCCGCCGGCGTTAAGAACTTTTGAAGGAGCGAGTCCCTCCAGGTTCGTCCGATCACTCGTCCGAAAATCGTCTTGCATTAGCGCGGCGAATTCTCTAAACTGGGGCGTCCGATGAAGTTCATCGCCGACCTCCACCTCCACTCCAAATTCTCGCGGGCCACGTCCCGCGACATGACGTTCGATACTATGGCCTACTGGGCGAAGGTCAAGGGCGTTTCGCTTCTCGCGACCGCGGATTTTACCCACCCCGAATGGTTTTTCCTGACCAAAGAGAAGCTCGAGTCCACCGGCAACGGATTTTTCCGGCTCAAGCATCCGCAAAAACCCGAGATGGAGTATTTCGCCCCGGTGTCCTTTAGCCAGGACGATGTGTCCTTTATTTTGTCCACGGAGATCTCGTTCATCTACTCTAAACGTGGAAAAGTGCGCAAGATCCATCTCCTGGTCCTGGCCCCGGATTTCGCCTCGGTCGAAAAGCTCAACGGCCGGCTCGCCGGATTGGGGAACTTGCGCTCGGACGGGCGGCCGATCCTTGGCTTGGACGCGAAGATTTTCGTCAAAATGGTCAGCGACCTCTGCCCGCAATGCGTCGTCATCCCGTCCCATATTTGGACGCCGTGGTTTTCGCTGTTCGGGGCCAACTCCGGGTTCGACGCCATTGAAGAATGCTTCGAGGAAACGACGCCGTTCATCTTCGCTCTGGAAACCGGGCTTTCGTCCGACCCGCCCATGAACTGGCGGCTGTCGGCCCTGGACAGATTCGCCCTCGTCTCGAATTCGGACGCCCATTCCCCGTCCAAGATCGGCCGCGAAGCGAACGTCTTCGATACGGTCTTTTCTTACAAGGGCCTCGTCGAGGCCATCAAGAGCCGGGACCCCGCCAAGTTTCTTTACACCATCGAATTTTTCCCGGAAGAAGGGAAATACCATTATGACGGCCACCGGAAATGCGGCGTGCTCCTAACCCCGAAAGAAACGATGGCGCGACACGACCTTTGTCCCGTGTGCGGAAAACGTCTGACGATCGGCGTCATGCATCGCGTCGAGGAGCTCGCCGACCGGGCCGATGCCCCGAGCGCCGGGCTGCGCGTTCCGTACAAGAACCTCATTCCCTTGAACGAGGTCATCGCCGAAGCCCTCGAAAGAACGCCGGAAAGCCAGGCCGTCTGGGACCTCTATTTCCAGTTCGTGAATGAATTCGGTAACGAACTCGCTATACTGGCCGACGTCCCTATTGTCGATATCGAGCGCCTCCATCCCGAAAAAGTCGCCCGCGGCGTCGAGCGGATGCGCAAAGGCTTCGTCAAAATCACGCCCGGCCATGACGGGGAATACGGCATCGTCAAGCTGTTTGACGGCGAGGAAGAAAAGGCGGCCGCCTCCCAGCTCAGCTTGTTCTAGGGGATTGCCATACTCGTTACATCAATCCAATATTTTGGATTATGGGGTTTCCTTGACAAGTCCGAATCCGGGTCTTATATTCCTTAACTAAGAAGGAGCGCGCGATGGAAATCGAAATGAAGATCAAAGGCCTCGTCGTTGACCCTGTTTCCAAAATGCCCATCGTCGTTCTCGAAGACGCCCAAAGCGACCGGATCCTCCCCATTTGGATCGGTGTTTTCGAGGCCAACGCCATCGCCCTGACGATCGAAAACGTCCCGACGCCCCGCCCAATGACGCACGACCTGCTCAAGAACGTTTTCCTGCGCCTGGACATCTCCGTGGACCGGGTCGTCGTTACGGACGTCCGGAACAATACTTTCTACGCCTCCATTCACTGCAAGTGCCGCGACGGCGAGCTCATCATCGATTCGCGTCCTTCGGACGCCATCGCCCTCGCCCTGCGGATGAATTCGCCGATCTTCGTCGAGGACGACGTCGTCCGCAAAGCGCACGGCCTCAAGCTCGAAGAGAACCTGGAGAGCTCCGAAAACCTCCGCAAGTGGCTCGAGGCGCTGCGGCCCGAGGATTTCGGGAAATATAAGATGTAAGAAAATTTTCTATCGTTGCTAGCCCTGGCGTAATAACAAAATGTCATTGCGAGGAGCCCTGCGACGTGGCAATCACACCAGCCCCATAGATAGGTCTTCCCATTCGGGATTCATCGAATTAATCAAATCGACTTTCCTGTTTCTTCGTCCGGCCTTGAGTTGTTTTTCCCTGGAAATGGCGCCATTGATATCTTCAAAGATTTCGAAATAGACGAGTTTATCGACGCTATATTTTTTCGTAAATCCGCCAGCCAATTTCCCTTTGTGTTCGTATACGCGCCTTATAAGATCGTTAGTTACCCCGATGTAAAGCACGGAATCTTGACGGGTTGTCATAATGTAGACGAAGTATTGACGATCCATGATGTGTGATTGCCACGCCAGGGGCTCGCAATGACTTTTTTTATCACACGCCAAGAGGCTCGCAAGGCTAATTATTTATTGGGCCAAAAAGCCCGCATTAGAAAAGACGCGACAAATGCACTTTCATTGTCATCGCGAGGAGCAAAGCGACGTGGCATAAAAAGTGTCATTGCGGGCCCTTGGCGTGGCGACAACCTTTTGGTCGTCCCGAGGCTCTTGCCCAGGCATCGACTTTTTGGTCATGCCGAGGAGCGGAGCGACGTTGGGATCACTCCTGTTAGGGCTCAAGTCCTAAGCCGGAGCAACAAAACCAACCCAATCAAGCCGAAAATGAGGTTCGGCCCCCATGCGGCCAGAAACGGGCTCAGCAACTGGGCATAGCCCAATCCCAGGAATATGCCGATCATCACCCAATAGACGATGGACAATACGACGCCCGCGCCGATCCCGACAAGCGCTCCGCGCTTTCCCATGGAAAACGCGAAGGGGATGCCGACGAGCGTCATGACCAGCGCGACGAACGGGAACGACGCCTTGGCGCTCAAGTCCACCCTGAGGTGGAGCGTGTCGAACCCCATGTCCCGGACTTCGCCGATGTAGCTCCGCAGCTCGCCGAGGTTCATCTGGTCGGGTTCCTTTGATTCCTCGAGAAAAAATTTCTTGTCCTCGGACAGCGGCAGGACCATGACGTCGTTGCGCTCGAATTTTCCCGGCGCGTCCCCGTTGAACTCCCGGAGCCAGCCGTTTTTGAGAACCAAGCTGTCGCCCTGGAGAAGCGCCTTTTCCGCATAAACGCGCCGGCTGATCGACCAGTTCGGAATATCCAGGTCGAACACGGAGAGGCGGTGGAAGGTCGACGTCGTCGGGTCGAAATAATCATAGTGGTAGAACCGGTCGCCGGATTTGTTCGCCACCCAGCGCCGAAGCTCGTAGGAATAGGATTTGGGCGGCGCGTCCATGATCGCGCTCCACGTCTCGTCGGCCTTGATGTTCGACGGAGGGAGGACGTTCTCCTGGTTATAGAGCGCCAAAGCCCCGACGACCAGAGACAGGACGACAAGCGGCACGATGGCCCGGAACACGCTGATGCCGCAGGCCTTCATCGCCGTGAGCTCGTTCGTTTTCGTGAAAATCCCGAGCGTCAGGAGGACTCCCATCAGGGCCGTCACCGGCAGGCTGAAATGGACGAATTCCGGGATCCGGTTCAAGAGATAAGCCAGGAGCATCGAAATCGGTTTATGGTGCTCGTAGACCCTGTCGATCCGGTCGAACGCCGTGACGATGATGGAAATGGATATCAGGCTGGAAAAGATCAGGGTCGCGATAAAAAGATACCGGCGCATGATGTAGCGGTCGAGAATGTTCGGAAACGCCAACGAAAGCCGCGGGAGGCGGAATTTGCGGGTCCGCTTCGCGGGAGCGGCCGCGGCGGTTGCCGGGCCGCGCCAACGACGGGCGAGCCTCGCGAGGAACGGGACCTCGCGCGCCGAAGCCGCGAACAGGACGAGGGCGAACAGCCCGAAGACGATGTCCCCGGCCCACATCCCGAGAAACGGGGTGACGCGCCCGTCCATGGCCATCTTTTCCCCCGCCGTGATGAAAATATAATAGATCAGGATGATGATGATGCTGAGCGTAAACCCGCTCGTCCGGCCCCCTTTCTTGGTCCAACTCCCCAACGGCACTCCGAGAAAAGCGAAGATCCAGCAGACGAACGGCAGGGCGATCTTTTTATGGATCTCGACCAGGTAGGAAAGCCGGGCATGTTCGGCCCGGTTTACGGCCTCCCGGCTCTCGATGAAACGAAAGTCCGGCGGCCGAAGGCGGCGCCGCTGCATGTCCAGCCAGTCCCGCCGGAGCGCCGGCAAATGTTTTCCCGCGTCCTTCAACCCGGCCAGGAGCTCTTGGAATTGTTTCTCCCGGACGCGCTTCTCGGGCGTCAGCGAGGCGAACAGGCTCTCGGCCTCGATTTCTTCTTCGATCGTTTTGACCGACCAGACGCGATAGTTGACCGGGTCGTCGAGGGCGCAGCTGTGCTGGACGGCGTCGTGAAGCTCGAGCACGGCCCTCTTCGCCTCGGGATAGACATGCAGACGCCCCGATTTCGCCATAAGGATGCGCGGCTCGTTGGGCGTATCGGAAAAGTGGAGGAAGACGTCTTCCCAGCCCCGGTCGCGGTCGACGTTCTCGATGAAGAGGACCATGTTCGCCACGGATTCGTTGAAGTCGCGCGCCCCGATCTGGAGCTCGACCTTGTTCAACACGGCCGAAGCGAACGTCTGGATCCATTTGTAGTTGAACACGGGCGCGAGGAAGCCGGCGAGCACGGTGGTCAGAACCCAGCCGCCGAAGGAGAATAGAAGGACGGGCCGGAGCGTCCGGACCGGGCCGATGCCCAGCGTCTTAAGGGCGATGATTTCCGAGTCGGAGGACATCCGGCTCAACCCGGCGAGGATGCCCATCAGGACGGACATCGGCACGGTGAACGCCAGGATGGCCGGGACGAGATAGAGAAAGAGCTTGAGCGTCACGCCGAGCGGGACCCCGTCGGCGATGAACCGCTCGGGGGCCTTCAGGAGCTCGTTCATGAGGAGGACGAAGCTGAAGATGCCCAGCCCGAGGAAAAACGGAGGGAACAGCTCCTTTAGGACATAGCGGTCGACATACTTGACCATCCGGAGACATTGTATCAAAAATAGACGGGGGGACAAGGACCGATTTCGGTCCTTGTCCCCCCGGATGTGAGTTGCGCTAACTTATGTCATCGCGACAGGTGCGATTGCCACGTCGCAAAGCCTCCTCGCAATGACAGACTTTTCTTGTCATCGCGAGCCCTTGGCGTGGCGATCACACAGGCTAGTGAGATTGCCACGGCCAAGAGGCCTCGCAATGACAGACTTTTTATAGGCCTCGCAATGACAATGCCTACTCAGTACATATCGCCGCCGGGAGGCGACGGATACCCGGGCTTCTTATCTTCTTCAGGCAGTTCCGCGATCAGGCCTTCCGTGGTCAGGAGCAGGCCGGCGATCGAAGCCGCGTTCTGGAGAGCGATACGGACGACCTTGGTCGGGTCGAGAATCCCGGCCTTGACCATGTCCTCGTACTTCTCGGTGAGCGCGTTGAAGCCCATGTCCTGCTTCATGTCCTTGACTTTTTCGACGACGACCGAGCCTTCCCAGCCGGCGTTGGAGGCGATCTGGCGCATCGGTTCCTCGAGGGCCCGCTTGACGATGTTCACGCCGATCTGCCAGGTCGCCCTCGACCTTGAGGCCTTCCAGGCCCTTCTGGCAGCGCAGCAGGGCCACTCCGCCGCGGGGCAGGATGCCTTCCTCGACGGCCGCCTTGGTGGCGTGCATGGCGTCCTCGACCCGGGCC
>JBGOYP010000166.1:0-5882 GCA_041479785.1 Candidatus Aminicenantia bacterium
AAGACGGCCTACGCGACGTCGTCCGACATGAGCGAGGACACGCTCCATCGTCTCATCCGCAACGCCGTCCGGCGGGCCGAGCTCGTGAACGCGGACCCCTATGCTGGCCTGCCCGAGCCGGCGACAACGCGAATCGACCCCGCCGGCTTGGCGCTTTATGACCCCATCCTCCCGACCCTCGAGGCCAAGGCGAAGACCGGGCTCGCGTTCGAGACCGAGCGCATCGCGCTGGCCGACCCCCGCATCACCAATTCTTACGGGGCCAGTTGCGTGACCAGCGAGGTCATGTCCGTCCTCGCCAATTCGCACGGCTTCGCCGGTTCGTTCGAAAAAACCTACATCAGCCTCAGCGTCGGACTCCAGGCGGGCGAAACGGACGACCGCGTCGAGGATTTCTGGTTTTCCTCGGAGACACATCTCGCCGACTTGGAGACTCCCGAGAAGATCGCCTCGACCGCCGTCGCCCGGACCGTCCGGCAGCTCAAACCGCGAAAAGTGAAAACACAGCGCGTCCCCGTCATTTTCGAACCGCTCATGACCTCGGGCCTGCTCGGTTTTCTCTTCTCGTGCGCATCCGGGACGGCGATCTACCAAAAAGCCTCGTTCCTGGTCGATAAGCTGGGCGAACGGGTCGGAAACGGCAAGGTCACGGTCATCGACGACGGCCTTCTCCCCCGAAAAATCGGCTCGAGCCCGTTCGACTCGGAAGGCGTTCCCGTCGGCCGGACGCGCGTGGTCGAGAACGGCATCCTGAAGCACTATCTCTGCAACACGTACGCGGCCAGGAAGCTCGGCCTGGCCACGACGGGGAACGCGGACGGCGCCGGCGTCAGCCCGAACAATTTTTATCTCGAACCGGGACCGCACACGGCCGAAGACATCGTCCGGTCCTGCCGGAAAGGCCTGCTTCTGGTCCGGACGCTCGGCCACGGACTCAACCCGATCACGGGGGACATTTCGCGAGGCGCGTTCGGGCTTTGGATCGAAAACGGCGAGGTCGCCTATCCGGTCTCGGAGATCACGATCGCCGGAAACCTCGGGACGATCCTTGAAAATGTGGACATGGTCGGCAACGACCTCGAGTTCCGAGGCTCGATCTGCGGGCCGACGCTCAAGGTCGCCGAAATGATGATCGCCGGAACCTGAGACCGGGCGGGTCCGGCCCTAAAACATATTGACGTGGACGACCGCGCTGAGCGGGCGCTTCGGAACGTGAAAGGTCAGGTCCGCGTCCTGCCAATAGCGCGGCGAATCGTCGAGCACCTCGACGAGAGAGACCTGGTCCGGATAGCCGAGCGCCAGGACGGAATCCAGGTGATAATGCTCGGGGATCCCGAAGAGCTCCGCGATTTTCGGACGGTCGAACGAAATCAGCCAACAGCTTGCGATCCCGTCTCCGGCCGCCGCGATGGCCATGTTCTCCACCGCCGCGCCGACATCATATTCGAACATCTTTTCCCGGATTTTCGTGTTCACCAGGACGAAGACATAGGCCGCCGGCTCGTGGCCGGGCTTCGGGTCGCCGGCGGGATGGATATACGCGGCCCACTTGAGGCATGGAAAGACCCTGTAACGGAGGGCTTCGTCGTCGACGACGAGGAATTCCAAGGGCTGCAGGTTGGCCGCGGACGGCGCCAATCGGCCGGCGTTGACGATTCGTTCGAGCATGTCGCGGCCGACCGGGCGCGGCGCGAACTGCCGGATCGACCGGCGTGAAATGATGAGGTCATAGAGCATCATAGCTTTATCCTTGGCCCAGGATGGCCTTGACCTTCTCAGCCAACGAGCGCCCCGGAATATCGGCCGTCGCGAGTTCGATCCGGTCCGGACTCTTAACCCCGATACCGAGCTCGGCCGCCCTCTGGATCTGGTCCTGCTCGAAGATCTTCTTCGACATGATGGCCTCGTTCGACCCGAGGTACTTGAGAATGGCCACCCCGACGGCATCGACGGCGACGCGGTCCGTCCCGCCGACGAAAACGCCGGCGTTGACGAGTTTCCCTTTCCCCGGTCCGCCGTCCACGAACGCGTCGACGCCGTCCATAATGATGACCTTCGGCTTATAGCCGAGGTTGAGCTCGGCGATCATCCGGCGCATGTGCGTGTCGCGGTTGCTGTGAAGCTCGCGCATGAGGCTTTTAGGCGTCATCCCGACGGCGAGCTTGAGCGACATGCTGAAGACGCCGCCCGAGCCGTGCGTTTTGAGGCAACAGGTTGAAACGAGGTATTCGGATTCGGCCGCGACTTTGGCGATGTCGAAGCCGTTCTGCCAATGGGTCCCTTCGGGCTTGAAATGCGCCCAGCCGTCGGGCCCGAGGTCTTCGTAATTAATGACTTGAACGCCGAGGTCCTGGGCTAGGGCCGGAATGCCCTTGTCCTCCATGACTTTTTTGGTCTGCGGCGGGCCGCTCCGCTCGCCGATCGTGACGCTCGACGCCCCCCGGGCCTTCATTTCGAGAATGACCTGCCGCAGGGTGTCGTTATGGGTCGAGCCGGGGGTCGGGTCTTGCGTGTTGAAATTGGGTTTGATTAAGACGTTTTTTCCTTTTGGCGAAGGAACGCTCAATAATTTCAGGATATTCTGGACGCCGGCCGTCCGGTTTCGGGTCACGACCAGGGCAACGACGGATTTTCCGCCCGGCGTCTGGCCTGAGAGGCGAAAGGGCTTCAGCGCCGTCAAAACGGTCGCCCCGGCCAGCGACGTCTTGAAAAATTCACGGCGATTCATGGAGGATGTTTTTTCTCGACTCACGGTCAAACCTCTCTTTTTTTCGATTTTATCACAATCCCGCCGCGGGCTTATTTCTTTTCCTTGGGCGCCGGGTTTTGATGGACGATCATGGCCTTTCCCGTGGATAGGATATAGCCGTTCTCAAATTCCTGCCGGCGGCCGAACTCCGTCAGCCGCTCCTCGGAGGTCGGCGCCCCTAATTTGATAAATGCCCAGATGTCGAAATATTTTTCGCAGATCTCGCCTGTCACGAGGTAAACCTTAGTCTTATCGGGATTATAACCTAAGAAACTCCGGCCTTCGTTGACCGAGCGCGGATGGGCGACCGGCCGTTGAAAGTCCTGGAGGGTGACCAACCCGACGGTATGAATATAGAGCGATCCGCCGTTGTCGAAGGGAATGCCGATTCCTTTTCCATAGAGTTTGAAAGCGTCGACAAAGAGCGAAGACCGTCCGTCGGCGTGCCAGCCGTCCCCGTATTCGCCGATCAATGTGATGCAATCGAGAAATTCGGCCGTCCGCCCTTCGTCAGTCCCGCGGAGAGCAACTTCGAAGGCTTCGCGCGAAATGACTTTCGCTTTTCCTTCCGCCCGGCCGGGGTCGTGGATGAGGAAGGAGGTGGCGTCGGCTCCATAAACGATGACCCAGCGCCGGGCTCCCGGTTTTTCGTCGCGAAAATAGGCGGCCGCGTCGACATGGCAAACGGCCATTTTCTGGTTCGCGATGATCTCCGGAATCCCGCCGACGGCGATCTTATCGAACCCCGTCATGCGCGTCGCCGGGATGCCTTCTCCCCATAATACGTCCGCCATTTCGGCGCCCGTCGCCTCGACCCTGTCATCCGGAGCGAATCCGCCGTCATAGCCTTTATCGGGATTGCCGCGGCAAAATTTCCAACGCGCGTCGGCGTGGATTAAAGGGAATCGCGGGTCGGTGAAACTCGCGAAATCCAGCGGGATCTTCGCGCCTTTTTTATAATCGAGGAGCATGACGACGCAGGCCGGGCCGCTGTTCCGATTGATGTAATCCGCGCCCACAAACCGGGCCCAATTCCGGGGCGAACGGCCGAGTTGATGCCGCCACCATTGGTCATGATGATCCAGGGGAAAAGGAAGAATCACGGTTGGAATCCGGGCCGCGGCAAGCGCGCCCGTAACGACAAAAAATCCAAATAAAATGATAAGTCGCCTCGCGCTCACGAGCTTGAGCTGAGGACCGCGTTCCTTCATGCTTTAAACCCGAGCCAGCGCTTCGACAAGGGCGCGGGCGTTTTTCTCCAATGCGGTCCAGTCGTTTTTGCCGATTAAAACCGGGTCGAGAAGCGCCGTCCCGACAGCCACGGCGCAGGCTCCGCTTTTAATAAAATCCGCCGCGTTGCCGGCGTCGACACCGCCGGTCGGCATCAAACGGATGTTCGGAAACGGACCTTTCAGGTCACGAAAATATTTCGGTCCGACCGAGGTCGCGGGAAATACTTTCACGACGTCCGCGCCCGCGTTCCACGCCGTTACGATCTCGGTGGGGGTTAAGCCGCCGGCGGCGACGAACGCGTCCGCGGCGCGGCAGACACGGATCAAATCAAGGTCGAGGATCGGCGAAACGACAAAATCCGCGCCCGCGGCGAGGACCGCCTTGGCCGTTCCCGCGTCCAGGACGGTTCCGGCGCCGACGAGAACGCCCCGCGGTTTCTTCGCCGACATCGCCTGGAGAATATTCATGGCATCCGGCGTCGTCATCGTAATTTCGACGGCCCGGACGCCGCCGCGGACGATTGCGTCCGTCACAGACACGAGTTTTTCGGGATTCGACATCCGGATGACGGCGATGACCTTGGTCGCCAGGATGACGTCGAGAGCTTCGTCTCGCCTCACGGCCGTCCCTACCTCCGGATCCGGCCCGAGCGGTCCCCCGCCATCAGGGCCATGACCTCCGCTTCCGAAACGATGTTGAAATCGCCGGGGATGGAATGCTTGAGACAGGACGCCGCGATGGCGAACGCAAGGGCGTCCCGGCCATCTCGTCCGGTCGTGAAGCCGTGAATGAGGCCGGCCGCGAAAGCGTCCCCAGTGCCGATCCTGTCTACGACGGTCTCGATATCGTACCGGGGCCCGGTCATGAACTCCTTGCGGTTCCGGAGGACGGCCGACCAGACCGTATGGTCGGCGTTTAAGCTGTCGCGCAGGGTCACGGCCAAGCATTCCAGGTTGGGAAATCGGTCCATGACCTCGAGCGTTAATCGCTCATAAGAGTCGGATTTGGAAGGCCTTGGGGAAAGAGATAGCCCGCCGCCGATTCCCAAGGCCTTCTGGCAGTCTTCCTCGTTCGCGAGACCGACATCGGCATAAGCGAAAATCGGCTGCATCACGTCAGGCGCAGAGACGCCGTATGTCCAGAGCTTGCCGCGATAATTAAGGTCAACGGAGACGCGGAGCCCCTTTTTTTTAGCGGCCTTGACCGCCTCTAGGGTCAGGTCGGCAGCCGACCGGCTGACGGCAGGGGTGATTCCGGAAACGTGAAACCAGGCCATGCCCGCCAAAGCCTCGTTCCAAGCGACGGCGCCGGGGCCGGCTTCCGCCAACCCGGAATACGCCCGGTCATAGATGACTTGGGACGCGCGCTGTCCGGCGCCCGATTCGGCGAAATAGATCCCCAAACGCCGGCCCTGACGGACGACGAACGAGACATCGACGCCGTACCGAAGCAATTCCCGGAGCGCGGCGTCGCCGACCTCGTTGGCCGGAACGACCGAAAGGAACCGGGCTTGATGTCCGAGGCCGGCCAGCGCCACGGCGACGTTTGCTTCCGCCCCGCCGAAGAAGGCGCGAAGCTCCGGCGATTGGAACAGCCGATTTTTTCCCGGCGGCGAAAGCCTCAACATAACCTCGCCGAACGTCGCCACGGATGCCATCTATGACTCCCGAAAAGATAGTATTATAACGCGCCCGAAAAGTCTATTTCATCGAAACCCTTTTAAGTTTTTTTCTTGGGAATATATTTTACGCTATCAAGCGCTTTAAAATCATCATCCTGAGTCCAGACCACGGCTTTATAGAATGCTGCCGTGGCGACGACGATGCTGTCGGCCGTGGGCATTTTATTTTTAAGGCTGAGACGCGCGGCAGATAGGGCGATATCTCCCGTCAGTTCCGCG
>JBGOYP010000167.1:0-5849 GCA_041479785.1 Candidatus Aminicenantia bacterium
TACATCATGAAGATGCCGCTCGCCGAGCTCAAGCCTCTTGTTAAAAGACAGCTCGTCCGGGACGGGTTCGACCTTTCCGCAGTATCGGACGCGTATTTTGCGAAAGCCCTCGACCAGTACAAGATCCGCATCAAGACGCTTCGTGAATTCGGCGAGCTCGCCGATTTCTTTTTCAAGGACGCGTTCGGCGTGGACGAAGACGGCCGGGCCAAATATCTCGGCCCGGCCTCAAACCGTGACAACCTCCGCGAATTCGCCGCCCGGCTCGACGCGTTCCCCGGCTCCGACTGGCGGCACGACAAGCTCGAGGAAGTTTGCCGCGCCCTCGCCGCCGAGCGCAACTTGAAAGCCGCTGAGATCATCCATCCCACACGCTTGGCCGTCTCGGGCAAGGTCAAGGGCGCGGGGCTGTTCGAGATCCTGGAGCTTCTCGGCAAGGACACGACCCTCAAACGCCTGAAGGACGCGACATCATGATCGACGAAAAAATCGGACCTGAATCGGCATCGAAACCCAAGGACAACTTCATCCGCGACATCATCGACGCCGACCTCGAAGCCGGCAAGAACGCCCGGCGGGTGCACACGCGCTTCCCGCCCGAGCCCAACGGCTATCTCCACATCGGTCACGCGAAATCCATCTGCCTGAATTTCGGGCTGGCCTCAAGCTACGGCGGCAAATGCAACCTCCGCTTCGACGATACCAACCCCGAGACCGAAGAGGTCGAATACGTCGAGTCGATAAAAACGGACATCCGCTGGCTCGGCTTCGATTGGGAATATCGCGAGTTCTACGCGTCCGATTATTACGAGAAACTGTACGAGTTCGCCGGACGGCTCATCCTGAAAGGAAAGGCGTACGTCTGCGATTTGAGCGCGGACGAGGTCACGGCCTACCGCGGCACGCTGACCAGGCCCGGGAAGGAAAGCCCCGGACGAAGCCGCACCGTCGAGGAAAACCTCGACCTCTTCCGCCGGATGCGCGCCGGGGAATTTCCGGACGGCTCGAAGTCGCTCCGGGCCCGGATCGACATGGCCCATCCGAACCTCCTCCTGCGCGACCCGGTCATGTACCGCATCCGCCGCTCGCATCATTACCGGCGGGGCGACGCCTGGCTCATCTACCCGACCTACGACTGGGCGCACGGCCAGTCGGATTCGCTCGAAGGCATCACCCATTCGATCTGCACGCTCGAGTTCGAGGTCCATCGGCCGCTCTACGACTGGTTCCTCGTCGAGCTGGGTATCCATCGGCCGCGCCAGATCGAGTTCGCCCGGCTCAACGTCAGCCACACCGTCCTCAGCAAGCGCAAGCTCCTCGAGCTCGTCAAGGCGGGACACGTGGACGGCTGGGACGACCCGCGCATGCCGACGATCTCCGCCCTCAGGCGGCGCGGCTATACGCCGTCGTCCATCCGCCGCTTCTGCGACGAGATCGGCGTGGCCAAGGTCAACAGCATCGTCGATGTCGCGTTCCTCGAGAGTTGCCTCCGCGAGGAGCTGAACAAGACGGCGCCGCGCGCGATGGCCGTCCTGCGGCCGCTCAAAGTGGTTATCCTCAATTATCCCGAACATCACGTCGAGGAGCTCGAGTGCGTGAACAACCCCGAAAACCCGGCGGCGGGGACGCGCAACGTCCCGTTCTCGCGCGAGCTCTACATCGAGCGCGACGATTTCATGGAAAACCCGCCGAAGAAGTTCTTCCGGCTTTCGCCGGGCCGCGAAGTGCGGCTGCGCTATGCGTATTTCATCACCTGCGTCGAAGCGATAAAAGACCCGGCGACGGGCGAGGTTAAGGAGCTGCGTTGCACATATGACCCGGCGACACGTGGAGGCGACTCGGCGGACGGCCGCAGCCCGAAGTCGACGCTTCATTGGGTATCGGCGCCGCACGCGGTCCGGGCCGAGGTCCGGCTCTACGACACGCTGTTCACGAAACGCGACCCGAGCGAGATCGAAGAAGGGGAGGACTGGAAAGCGAACCTCAATCCAAAATCGCTCGAGGTCCTCAGTGAGGCGCGGCTCGAGCCGGGCTTAAAGCATGCCGCGCCGGGAGCGCGCTACCAGTTCGAGCGGATGGGATATTTTTACGTGGACACCAAGGATTCGGCGCCGGGCCGGCCGGTGTTCAACCGGACGGTCACTCTGCGCGACACCTGGGCTCTGATCAAAAAATCCGGCCGCGAAAACGAGTAAAAAAAGAGGGGGGTCAGACCTAGGGCTGCCCCCCCTCTTTCACTTATTGGTTCGCGAACTTGAAAATCGTCAGATAGCCGTGCTGGCTGACCTTGGCGATGAGCTCGCCGCTGACCTTCTCCACCGAATCGCTCGTCTGGTGATAATCCGTCGTGCTCGCCGCCATGTAATACACGAACGGCTTCTTGACGCCGGCGAACGAAGCGTGGTCGCTTCCGCCGCTGCCCACGCCGAGCGCATTTAAGCGGAAGACCAAGTCGAGCCCGACGTAGTTGTTCATCTCGCGCGAAATATCGGCGAACGGGGTATTTTCCGTCAGGTTGACCGTCACGAACCAGGGCGCGCGGATCTTCTTGACCAGAGCTTCCGCACCCGGGACATTATATTGCCGCACCGCGCGGGTGATCGTCGTGTCGTCATAGGGCCGGCTGATCATGTCGTAGTTGAGGTAGCCGATGGTCTTATCCAGCGGGAACTCGGGATTGAGCGTGTAGTACCGGCTGCCGAGCAGGCCTTCTTCCTCGCCGCACCACAGGGCGAACACGATCGACCGCTTCGGTTTCACGGAATTGACCGCGAACGCCTTGGCGAGGTTCATGACCCCGACAGAACCCGAGCCGTTGTCATCCGCTCCGTTATAGACATAATCCTCCCACTTGCCCAGATGGTCGAAGTGGGCGCCCACGACGACGTATTCGTTTTTCAGGTTCGGGTCCGAGCCTTCGATGGTGCCGATGACGTTGATCCCTCGGACAAGCGACGTCTTGGCCGTCGTTTCGATGGCGATCTTCGCCGGCAGGTCCATGGAGACGGGTTTGAAGGCCGTCTCGATCTGCTTTTTCATATCGTCGATCGTCTTGCCCGCCGGGTCGAGAATGGCGTTGGCCATTTCGCGGGTGATCGTCATCATCGGCGCCCTGCCGGCCGTCGGTCCGGCCGCCGGGGGCGCGCCGGGGATGGACAGGCTGGGACGCGACCTAGTAATGATCGGCCGCTCGTCGTTCACGCGCCGGGGCGTCGATAGGTTGCGGAACGTCGCATAGTCGTTCCCGACGTTGGCCACTTGGAAAATGGCCGCGGGGCCGAGCTTCTGGATTTCGTCGATCTTGTTGAACCGCTGCGGGCCGCCCGGAGCGCCGCCGCGCGGCCCCATGAACGCCGCTTCGGGCGCTCCGCCGGCCGGCGCCGCGGGGAAGTATTTGTCCTTCAGGTCTTTCCTCGTCTGGAACGGCGACTTGGGGTCATCGCGCCCCGGAGCTTCGGTCAGGATCAGGACGACCTTGCCCTTGAGGTTGAGGCCTTTGAGCTCGTCGAACTGGATCGAAGGCTCCTGCAGGCCGTAGCCGACGAAGACGACCGGCGCGCTGAGTGACTCGATGGCGCCGCCGCCCCGGCCACCGCCCTGATAATCGACGCCCGACATGAACTGGCGCGTTCTGACTGCGCCCGCCTTGTTGACCTCGACGGTCATCGAACCCTGAACGTCCGAGGTCGCCTTCAGGCCGAATTCCTGGAAGTACGTCCGCTCGGGCGGGGTTGCCGGGGCGCCGCCGCGCTGCCCGCCGCCGCGACCGCCGAACCCGGGCATGTCGCCGCCGGGCTTGACCCCCCACATCTTGAACAGGGACGCCGCGTACTCGGCCGCGATCTGATAGCCGCGCGTGCCCGTATCCCGTCCTTCCATCCAGTCGGACGAGATGTAGCTAAGCATTGCCAGCGAGTCTTTGGCCGTGATGGCGTCAAAGCCCGGCTTGTACATATCGGGGACGGGCTGAGGTTTTTCCACCAGGCTGAGGGCCTTCTGGACGTCCTCGAGCTTCATCTGAGGCTGCTGCGGGGGTTGCTGCGCGCTCAAGCTGAAGACGAGGGCGAGGGCCAGAAGAGCCGCGAGGAAGTGTTTCTTCATGACAGACTCCTCCTTCAAGAGTTTACGGGATTTAGACGACACAGCCGACGATTTTCTTTCAATTTCGCTGAAATTGCAAATTCCGGGCCTTGCCTTCTTCTCTTTTTTAGGCTATAAATTGACCCGCATTCCGACGGCGTGCCTGTAGCTCAGCTGGATAGAGCGACGGCCTCCGGAGCCGTAGGTCGCAGGTTCGAATCCTGTCAGGCACGCTCTTCTTTTCCCCTTATTATCATTCAATATCAATAAGTTACGATTTTTTCGTTAAGCGCTTTTCACTAGCCAAATTAAGCCAAATTACTAAAATTTGTGGCGATTTTAACCATATTTTGCTACCCGAATTGCTGCCCGAAAGACATATCTTATCGGTCGTCATTGATTTGACCTTGATTCGTCCCTTAGCCTATAATATAAAATCAATTGGGCTATCAATTTTCTCCTAGCGGAGGGGAAAAGGCCTAAATTGGCATGAATGATGCTGAGTTTGATATGGAGCCTAAAATGAGGATCAACGCTTTGGAGAGAGCGAGCTTGTTTTTCGCGGTCGTTCTTCTCTTTTCTGGACCGGCCTTCTCTCAGGCGGGACGGGGAAAGGCTCGAGTCGGGGGCGTCGTCCTGGACCCTGAGGGCAAGCCCGTAGTTGGAGCGACTGTAACTTTGACCTTTGCCGAGGGGACGGCCCTGAAGTTCGAGACGAAAACGGACAAGAAGGGGGAATGGGCGTTCCTCGGCCTCGGCACGGGCACCTGGGAGCTCGCGGGGTCGGCGCCGGGATTTCTTCCCGCATCAAAGTCGTTGAATATCTCCCAGCTCGCCCTCAACCCCAAAGTCACGCTGACTCTGAAGAGGGCCGAAAAAACAACCTCGGCCTACATCCAAGACGAATCTTCTCTTAAACTGCTGGACGAAGGGAACCAGTTTTTCAAGGAAGAGAATTATGCGACGGCCCTGGCGTTGTATGAAGAATTCATGCAGAAGAATCCCGCGGCCTACCAGATTCTGATCAGCATCGGCGACTGCTACAGGGAAAAGGGCGAATACGACAAGGCGGTGGAAAACTACTCCAAGGGGGTCGAAGAAGCGAAGAAAGACTCGACTATGGGCAAGGAAATAGCCGCCAAGGGGCTCGCCGGAATCGGGAATTGTTATCTCAAGCAGAACAAACTCCGGGAAGCGCAGGATTTTTTCAAGAAATCGATCGAGAACGCTTCGAACGACGAAATCTTGGCCTACAACGTCGGAGAGATTTATTTTTCCAACCAGAACTCCGACGAGGCGCTTAAATACTTCGATCTCGCGTCCCAGATCAAACCGGAGTGGCCCGACCCCTATCTCAGGATGGGTTATGTCTACCTGAATAAGGGGGACAATGCCAACGCGATCCTCAAGTTCGAAAAATTTCTTTCTCTCGAGCCGGCTACGGAGAGATCCGCCCAAGTAAAAAACATCCTCGGGCTGATCAAGAAATGAAGGAACGAAGTCTCCGGGATCAACCGATGACGGAAAACGGCCGATGCCCTCGGACGGGAATTAGCGGCCGGGCTTTTCTTTTCCTTTCGATCCTGGCCCTCGTCCTTCCTCTTCTTATCCCGGGCCAGGCCAAAAAATCCGTTAAGGACCTTCCCGAACGATACAGAAAATGGATCGCGGAAGACGTCGTTTTCATTATCTCTCCAAAAGAGAGGGACGTCTTTTTACAGCTCGAATCGGACCGGGAAAGAGACATTTTTATCGAAGCCTTCTGGAAA
>JBGOYP010000168.1:0-5848 GCA_041479785.1 Candidatus Aminicenantia bacterium
AACTTCGCCGAAATCCCCGCTCGTCAGATAGCGGGCGTTCTTCTGGACCAGCACGACCCGCGGGTCGGCCCGGAGCTTGTAGTCGATCTGGGTGACGTCGACGTCCACGGCGTACACCCGGGCCGCCCCCCGCTGGAGAAGGCAGTCGGTGAATCCGCCCGTCGACGCCCCGATGTCGGCGCATATCAACCCCGTGACATCGAGTTTGAACCGGTCGAGCGCCTCCGCGAGTTTGAGGCCGCCGCGTCCGACATAGGGCAACGGTTTGCGGACGACGACCGCGAGGTCGGCCGGCACCGGCCGGCCCGGCTTATCAAGACGGCCCCCCTCGCCGTAGACGAGCCCGGCCATGATCAACGCCTGCGCTTTTTGCTGCGTTTCGGCCAGTCCCCGTTCGACCAGGACCATGTCCAGCCGCTTCTTGGTCATGAAACGCAGGCGGGCCTTACCTTCCCGCGTAGAATTCCCGGATGCGCTCGACCAGCCCTTCGGCATCGAGACGAAACATCCGCCGGATCTGCGGGACTTTCCCGACCGGATAGACCTCCGCCGGCAGCCCGATCTCGAGGAACCGCAGGCCGAAAGCCTGCTTCCGGTCGAACCATTCCCGGACAGCGCTTCCGAATCCGCCGTCCACCACGGCTTCTTCGGCCGTGATGACCGTCCGGCCCGGGCCGGCGAAACGCGCGAGCATCGCCTCGTCGAGCGGCTTCGCGAAACGCGCGTCTACGACGGCGAGACGGATTCCTTCGGCCTCGAGTCGTTTCGCCGCCTCGAGCGCGGGATAAACCATCGCGCCGTAAGCCAATAGCAGGTCCCGGCCGTCTTTGAGCGTTTCGCTCGTTCCGAGAGGGATGTTTCGAAGTTCCGGGTCCATGGGCACGCCGAGGACGGCGCCCTTCGGGAACCGGATCGCGACGGGACGGCCGTACCCGAAGGCGGAGTTTATCATGTGCTGGAGCTCGTTCTCGTCGCGCGGCGCCATGAGGACAATGTTCGGCATATGCCTCAGGTAAGCGATGTCGTTGATGCCTTGATGGGTCGGGCCGTCGTCGGGCACGATACCGGCCCTGTCCAGGGCGAAGACGACGGGAAGATTCTGCAGACAGACATCGTGGTAGACCTGGTCATATGCGCGCTGAAGGAAAGTCGAGTAGATAGCGCAAACCGGCTTGTATCCGCCGAGGGCCAATCCCGCCGCGAAATTGACGGCGTGCTGTTCGGCGATCCCGACGTCGAAAAATTGTTCCGGGAACGCCCTGGCGAATTCGAGCAGTCCCGTGCCCTCGGGCATGGCCGCGGTAATGGCGATGACGGTCCGGTCGCGCTCGGCGATGCGGGACAGGGTCCGGCCGAAAACCGACGAGAAGGACGGCTTCCCGCTCGGGGCCTCGGGTTCGCCCGTCCGGATTTCGAAGGGCGGGGCCCCGTGGAAATGGTCGGGATTCTCTTGGGCTGGCTCATATCCCCGGCCTTTGCGCGTCACGCAGTGAATGAGAATGGCCCCGTCCTCGTAGGCCGCGGCGTCCTTGAAAACTTCGATGAGCGATCCCAGGCTATGGCCCTGGACCGGGCCGATATACCGGAGGCCCAGTTCCTCGAACACGAGCCCCGGAAAGAACGTCTTCTTGACGAGCTCTTCCACGGCCCGGCCGGCGCGGATCATCGGCCAACCGAGCCTCGGGATCGATTTCAGGATGGTTTTGGCGTGGTCTTTGATCCGCAGATAGTGCTGTCCCGACGCGAGGTAGGTCAGATATTTCGAGATCGCGCCGACGCTGGGGGAGATCGACATCTCGTTGTCGTTGAGAACGATGATGAGTTTTTCCCGGCGGTGGCCGATCTGGTTCAGCGCTTCCCAAGACGCCCCCGCCGTGAGGGTCCCGTCGCCGACGACCGCGATGATCTTATGGGTCTCGTTTCGCTTGCTGCGGGCGATGGCCAAGCCGAGGGCCGCGGAGAGCGCTGTCGCGGCGTGGCCTGTGTTGCAGGCGTCATACTCGCTTTCCTCGCGCGCGGGGAAGCCCAGGATGCCGCCTTGCCGGCGCAGACCGCGGAACCGTTCGCGGCGGCCGGTGAGGATCTTGTGCGTGTAGCATTGATGGCCCACGTCCCAGATGATCTTATCGCGGGGGGCGTCGAAGACATAGTGGAGGGCGATTGTGATCTCAACGACCCCAAGGTTCGAGGCGAGGTGGCCGCCGTTCCGGGAGACGACCTCGAGGATATAGGCCCGGATTTCGTTGGCCAGCCGCGATAAATCGTCGACCGAGAGCGTCTTAAGGTCCTTCGGGCTTGAGATCGTTTCCAATAATTTAGGCATCCTCGTCTCGATTCTGGCCGGACCGCCCGCGGACACGCCGGCCGGCGGTCCGGGTTCTCTTAGGATCTAAAACGGAAGTGCGTCGTCGTCCTCCGGTTTCTTGCGGGGAGCTCGCGGCCGGGACGGTTTGCCGCCTCCGGCCGGTTCGCTTTTCGCCGCGTTATCACCCTCGCCGGCGCGACCTTCGTCCAGGTTAAAAGGCTCGGCGCCGACGACTTCGCCCTTGTTGTCCTTGAGTAGAAGCTCGACCTTCTTTTCGGCCTTTTCGAGCTCCGCGCGGAGGAACCGGGCGAGCTTGACGCCCCGCTCGAAAAGGCCGAGCGATTCGTTCAGGCTGAGGCCTCCGGTCTCGAGCTTTCCGACCGTTTGTTCGAGCTCCTCCAGGGCCTTCTCGAAATTCAAGTCTTTGTCTTTCATGTCATCCTCAATATTTCATAAAAGTTTCCGCTTTTATTTTTCGTCCGCCCGGGACTCGATCGGTTTCTCACGGTCGATGCTCTCGACGCGACAGCGCGCCTCGCCGCGATAAAACGAGACGACCAGGCCTTCGGCGGCCCGGACCTCCTCGATCTTCGTCACGGGAGTCCGGCCGTCTCCGGACCAACAGAGGGCGTAGCCCTTTTTCAGGATCGCGAGCGGGCTTCGGCCCTGGAGCTCGGCCGAGAGCTTCTCCCAGGCCGCCAGTCGGTCGCGCAGCCCGGCCCGAAAGAGGCCGGCGATCTTCTCTTCTCGGAGGACCGCCGCCGCCCGGGCTTCCGCGATCCGTCGTTGCTCGGCGCGGACGACCTCCCAGGACCGCGATTCAAAATCATCGACACGCTGAGCGAGCTGGAGGAGCCGGACCCGGAAGTTCTCGAAGATGCGATGCTGGGCCAGGCCCGTCACCTCGCGCTGAAGGGATTCGACCCTGAACCGAACGCTCTGCCCCGCGCTCCGCTCGAGGTTCGCGATGCGCGTCGCGAAGGCGTCCTCTTTTTCAACGACCATCTCGGCCGCGGCCGTCGGCGTCGAGGCGCGGATGTCGGCCACGAAATCGGCGATCGTGAAATCCACTTCATGGCCGACGGCCGAGATGACGGGAACTGGACTGCGGACGATCGCCCGGGCGACTTTCTCTTCGTTGAACGCCCAGAGGTCCTCGATCGACCCCCCGCCGCGGCCGACGATGAGGACGTCGATGCCCGGCCACGCCCCGAGGCGGTCGATGCCGGCGACGATCTCGTCGGCGGCACCTTCCCCCTGGACCCGCGCCGGATAGATCAGGACGTGAAGTTTGGCGAACCGTCTCTCCAGTGTCCGGACGATGTCCACAATGGCCGCGCCGCGCGGGGACGTGACGACGCCGACCCTCTTCGGCAGGAGCGGGAGTTTCCGTTTCCGGCCCGGGTCGAACAGCCCTTCGACCCGGAGTTTTTCCTTCAGCTGCTCGAAGGCGAGTTGAAGCGCGCCCTTGCCCTTGGGCTCGGCCGTGTCGACGACGAGCTGATACTCGCCGCGCGGCTCGTAGACGCTGACCCGGCCGCGGCAGACGACCTGCATCCCGTCCTTGGGTTCAAACCTCAGCCGGGCCACCTCGCCGCGGAACATCGCCGCCCGCAGCGCCGCCGTCCGGTCTTTGAGCGTGAAATAGACATGGCCCGACGTGTGGCGATGGAAGTTGGAAATCTCGCCCTCGACCCAGACCTGAGGGAAGCTCGTTTCGAGGTCGAGCTTCACCAGGCCCGTGATTTCGCTGACCGTGTAGACCTTGTCGCGCAGGACAAGGCCGTCATTCGTCTCCATCATCTTCGGTTCCGGTGATGCTCTCCCGGGTGATCGCCACCGTTCGCCCCGTTTCCGGGTCGATCTCGAGGAAGACCGCAGCGAGCGTGAGGCGCCCCTTTTCGGGCTCGAACCGCTGCGGACGGGCCGTCAGGAATTTCTCGATCGCCTGCTCGCGGCGCATGCCGATCACCGAGTCTCGCGCGCCGGCCATCCCGACGTCCGTGATGAACGCCGTTCCGCCCGGCAGGATGCGCTCATCGGCGGTCGCGACGTGGGTGTGCGTTCCGAGGACGGCCGATACGCGGCCGTCGAGATACCACCCCAACGCCTGCTTCTCCGATGTCGCCTCGGCATGAAAATCGACGACGATCGCGCGCGTTACCGGCGCCAGCCGGGCCACCGCGGCGTCGGCGGACCGGAACGGGCAATCGATCGCCTCCATAAAGACACGGCCTTGGAGGTTCAGGACGCCGACGTTCCGGCCTTCGGCGTCGGCCGTGAGGATCGCGCCCCGGCCGGGATTCGGCGCGGGATAGTTCGCGGGCCGCAACAGCCGGGGCTCTTTATCGAGATACGGGATCGCGTCCTTCCTGTCCCAGACGTGGTTGCCCGACGTCAGGACGTCGACCTCGGAAAGCAGGTCTCTGCCGATGTCTTCGGTGATGCCGGAGCCGCCCGCCGCGTTCTCGCCGTTAGCGATGACGAGCGTCGGCCGATACTTGGCCTTCAGCCCGGGAAGAAAACGGGCCAGCGCCTGCCGCCCCGGCCGTCCGATGAGGTCGCCGATAAAAAGGAGGCCGATGTTACCGGGCATATTCTATGGCCCTCATTTCGCGGATAACAGTGACCTTGATTTGCCCCGGATAATCGAGGTCGCTTTTGATCTTCGCCGCGATGTCCTTGGCGATCAGGGCCGCCTTGTCGTCCGAGACCTTGGCCGCCTCGACCATGATCCGGATCTCGCGGCCGGCCTGCAGGGCGAAGGCCTTGCTCACGCCCTCGAACCCTTTGGCCAGGCCTTCCAGCTTCTCGAGACGCTTGATGTACGTCTCGAGCAGTTCGCGCCGGGCTCCCGGGCGGGCGGCGGACAACGTGTCCGCCGATTGGACGAGGACGGCCTCGATCGACGGGAAATCGACGTCGCGATGGTGGCTGGCGATCGCCTGGATGACGGCCTCGGACTCGCCGTATTTACGGCAGAGCTCGACGCTGAGCTCGGTATGCGTGCCCTCGACCTCCCTGTCGACGGCCTTGCCGATGTCGTGAAGAAGGCCGGCCCGCAAAGCCACGTTGCTGTTGAGGCCCAGCTCGTTGGCCATGGCCGCGGCCAGGAACGCGACTTCTTTGGAATGCTGGAGGACGTTCTGCCCGTAGCTGGTCCTGAAGCGGAGCTTGCCGAGGAGCTTGACGAGTTCGGGGTGCAGGTTCTGGACGCGGAGCTCGTAGGCTGCGGCCTCGCCTTCCTGGCGGATCTTTTCTTCGAGCTCGGTCCGGACGTTCTCGACGATCTCCTCGATCCTGGCCGGATGGATGCGCCCGTCGTTGACGAGCTTCTGGATGGCCAGCCGGGCTGTCTCGCGCCGGATCGGGTCGAAACTCGAGAGGATCACGGCCTCGGGCGTATCGTCGACGATGATGTCCACGCCCGTCGCCATTTCGAGCGCCCGGATGTTCCGACCTTCGCGGCCGATGATCCGGCCTTTCATATCCTCGGACGGCAGGTCCACGACGGACACGGTCGTCTCGACGACATGCTCGGCG
>JBGOYP010000169.1:0-5834 GCA_041479785.1 Candidatus Aminicenantia bacterium
AAGCTGATGTCCGAGGCGAATCTCGCGAACTTCATGTCCGAAGCCAACTTCGCGAACATGCTCGCGGACGCCAATTTCGTTCGGCTCCTGTCCACCGAAGGTCTGGCCAACATCCTGGCTGACGCCAATTTCGCTCGATTGATGCAGGACGCCAATTTTGCCAAGCTCATGGCGGACGCCAATTTCGCGAAGATCATGGCCGACGCCAACTTCGCCCGGATGCTTGCGGACGCCAACTTTGCCAAGCTCATGGCCGACGCCAATTTCGCCCGGATGCTGGCGGACGCGAACTTCGCCCAGATCTTGGCGGACGCGAATTTCGCCAAGCTCATGGCCGAGGCCAATTTCGCCGGTCTTTTGGCTGATGCCAACTTCGCCCGGATGCTGCAAGATACGGATTTTGCCCGGATGATGCAGGACGCGAATTTCGCCAAGCTGATGTCGGACGCGAACTTCGTCAAAATGGCCGTTGACGCGAACTTCGAGGACATTCTGAAATAACGCTGAACACGGGAGGAGTCCTCCATTCCGCATATCGCGAGAACGAAGGACCTCCCAATCGAAATCGGGGAGGGCGCTATCTCCGCAGGGGAGGGGCGCCCTCCCCAGTTTTTTTTTGGGCTTGATGTCTCGGCTTCGAAGGAACCCGTCGAACTCGCCGACAAACGCTTCCGACGTTCGCCTTATTTCCAATCGCGCGTATAAAAAAGCGCTTGCATCTCGGCTCGGTCTTAATTCATGATAATGGCACGTATGCGCTGGAGGTATCCATGAAAAAGGCCGTCCTCGCCGTTCTGGGCTCGGTTTCGTTCTTCGTCTCCGGAGCGTCCGTTGGGTCCGCTCAAACGCTGTTCAATATAAAGGCCCCCGGCCTCAGCCTGGTCTATTACAGCAAGAGCCATTCCTATATCGTCTCTCACCTGGCCCGGTGTTACGAGAACACGATGGGCTTTTACATGAATTTTTTCGATTACAAACCCACCAATAAGGTCTCGATCTTTCTCCAGGACTTCAGCGATTACGGCAACGGCGGCGCGACGGCCATCCCGCAAAACCTGATCTACCTCGAAATGTCGCCGTTCATGCATGTCTACGATATGACCCCGGCCAACGAACGCATGAACCTGATCATGAACCACGAGCTTGTCCACATCGTCACCATGGACAAGACCGTTGGGACGGCGAATTTTTTCCGCAAGCTGTTCTTCGGGAAAGTCAATGCCCAAGCCGAGAACCCGTTGTCCATGTTCTACGCATATCTAACCAGCCCGCGGACCTATTCCCCCCGGTGGTATATCGAGGGCATCGCCGTTTTTATGGAAACCTGGATGAACGGCGGCCTCGGCCGAGCCCTCGGTTCCTACGATGAGATGGTTTTTCGGACCAAAGTCCTGGAAGGAACCACGATCTACGAGCCCGTCGGGCTCGAATCCGAAGGGACGGCCATCGACTGGCAGACGGGAGCGATCTCATACATGTACGGGGCCCGCTTTTTCAACTACCTAGCCGACCAGTACGGCCCGCAGAAATTGATCGAGTGGACGGTGGCCCAGAATCACAGCCGAAGCTATTTCTCCAGCCAGTTCAAGTTGACGTTCGGCAAGCCCCTGAGCGAGGAATGGTCGAAGTGGATCGACTTCGAGAAGGCCTGGCAGACGACCAATCTCGAGACGCTCCGGAAATACCCCATTACGCCGTTCCAGCCGATCTCCCAAGAACAACTCGGCTCGGTGTCCCGAGCGTATTTCGACGCCTCGCGGAAGAAACTCTATGCGGCCATTAATTATCCCGGCCAAGTCCCTCATATCGCCGCCATCGACATCGATACCGGCCGCATCGACAAGATCTGCGATATCAAGGGCGGAATGAAGTATTCCGTCAGTTCCCTAGCTTACGACCCGGCCTCCGGCCGGATGTTCTATACGACCGACAACGGCGCCTGGAGAGACCTCAACGTCGTAGACGTTATGACCGGAAAATCGCAAAAGCTGATCCCGGACATGCGCGCCGGCGATTTCGCCTACGATCCGAAGGACAAGTCTTTATGGGGGATCCGGCACAGCGAAGGGCTGTCGACGATCGTCAAAGTCGCGCCCCCTTATAAGGATTGGACGGCGGTCTACGCATTCGACTATTTTACCGATTTTTACGATATCGACGTGTCCCCCGACGGCACGGCTTTGAGCGGAGCTTTAGCCGACGTTTCAGGCCAGCAGGTTCTGGCCAAATTCGGCATCGACAAACTCCTCAAGGGCGACGGCGCCTATGAGGTCCTGTACAAGTTTGAGACGGACTCCCCGGCGAATTTCGCTTTTTCCCCGGACGGAAAGTACCTCTTCGGCTCGTCGTATTATACCGGGGCCTCGAACATCTTTCGTTATGACCTCAAAAAGAAACAGATGGACGTCCTCAGCAATTGCGAGACGGGTTTTTTCCGGCCCGTGGCCGTGTCCGACGACAGCCTGATCGTCTTTAAATATACGGGAGACGGATTCGTTCCGGGCTGGATTCCGAACAAACCCGTGAAAGACGTAAACGCGATCCGTTTTCTGGGACAGGACGTCGTCATCAAATATCCGGTGGTCAAAACATGGCGGGCGGGCTCTCCGGCCAGCATCAACATCGACGCCCAGACGACCTTTAGCGGCAGTTACAACTCCTGGAAGGATATCTCCCTGGAATCTGCGTATCCGGTCGTCGAAGGATATAAGGACTCCCTGGCTCTCGGCTTCCGACTGAACTTCAAGAACCCGCTCCGGTATAACGGATTCGACCTGACGGCGTCGTATTCTCCCAGTTCGATCCTGCCGTCCGCCGAGCGCCTGCATCTCCTCGTGAATTACCAATACTGGCACTGGAAATTCGCAGCCTCCTACAACGGCTCTAATTTCTATGATATGTTCGGTCCGACGAAAACCAGCCGAAAAGGCTATTCCCTCAGCGCCAACTACAACAAAACCCTGATCTACGACGAACCCCGTTTCCTCGAACTGGACGTCAAAGTGGCGGGCTACTGGGGCATGGAGAAGCTGCCGGACTTCCAAAACATCACGGCCACCTATGACAAGCTCCTGACGACTAAGGTCGGGCTGAACTATGATTTCGTCAGACGATCGCTGGGCGCCGTGGACGAGGAAAAAGGGGTTCGGTTCCACTTGACGGCCCGGGCCGACCTCGTGAACGGCCACCTCTATCCAAGGCTTTATGCCAATTTCGATTATGGGCTGGCCTTGCCTTTGGCCCATTCCTCCCTCTGGCTGAGAACCGCGGCCGGCCAGTCGATCGGAGACCGGGACAACGTCTTTGTCAACTTCTACTTCGGCGGATTCGGGAACAACTGGGTCGATTATCAGGACGAAAAACGCTACCGGCAATACTACAGCTATCCGGGCGTCGACCTGCAGGCCTTCGGCGGAAAGAACTTCGGCAAGGTCCTTCTCGAATGGGCGCTCCCGCCGGTCCGCTTCCGGCGCTTCGGGTTTTTGAACCTTTATTGCAACTGGGCGCGGTTCGCCCTGTTCGCGTCGGGGATCGTGACGAATTTCGACACGTCGGACCCTGTCTATCAACGGAAACTTATGAATTTCGGGGCCCAGGTCGATTTTCGCGTCGTCTTGTTTTCGCTGCTCAACACGACGCTTTCGTTCGGATATGCCCGGGCTTACGAGAAGGACGTCGACCCCCCGAGAAACGAATGGATGGTGTCTTTGAAGATCCTGTGACGAGCGAAAGCCGTCCTGGATTCGGGCCAGTCGCGGGATAGGGTCCGGATTTACTGGTTTTGAACTAGGGCCGGATGGAAAAGGACAATTTCAGGACCCCGTGGTCTTCAAGGGCAAAAAACCGGGCGGTGGGGTCGTATCGCCGTTCCCAATTCTTGTTGAAGACAAGATAGACCTCGTTGCCGGGCGATATCTGCCAGCGCAAGCGGCTGCTCCAGCCGAGCTGCCGGGAAATGTCGTCGTACTGGATATAATTCATGAGGCCGAGGTCGGGACTCAGAAAAAAATCGGCCTTGAGTTGGAAGACGTTCTCCGTGAACGTCCCTTGGGGAAGACGTCCCCGGACGAGGTCAGTGTTGAACGACAAGTTGGCGTATCCGTCGAGCTTCACGGTTAAGCCGAGCGTCATTTCCTGAAACCGTCCCGAATAGAATCCGCCGAAGTTATATCCGGCGTTGAAAAGAACGGGGCGATAGGTCGCCGTATTGAAGGACAAACGCCAAGTCGTGTAATTGTAGGGACCGCTCGGCAGGACGATCCCTCGCGCGACTTCAAAATCATACGGCAGGACATCGCGCGTGGGGACGATCTCGCAGGTCAGAGTGTCTCCGCTTTCGGTCTGAAAACTCAACGGCGTCAGCGTGACCCGGCGCGTTTCCAGACAGCCGGAGAGGTCCCAGTAATAATCGAAACTCGACTGCAAGAAGAACTGGCGAACCCATCGGTCAAGAAATCCCGACTCCGGGCGCGGCTGGAAGGCCAGGAGGACATAAAACGTTTGGATGCCCTGGCGCATCATGTATCCGAGGCCGGGGTCCAGGGCCTGACCATAGTAGGCGTACGTCGTCTGGATGTTCCACAAATCATTGGGATAGTTGGCCCGGAACCCGAAGCCGTGGTGTCCGCCCGCGGTCTTCTCGTTCCAATTGTAGGCCGCCCACGCGGCGAGCATGACGTTTTTGTTGCCGGCGAACTTCGACGTCGCATAGGTGAAATCCACCCCGGCCAACGTATTCTTCTCTCCGGTCGGACTGCCGTTGGTCAGGATCCAGCCCACTTTGCTCTCGCCGAAGATATTCTGCGTCATGCGCGCCGCGAAAAGATTCCGGCCCGGCAGCCCCGGCTCATCTCCGGTCTGGACATCGAGCGCCGAGATGTTCATGGGGCCGAGCTTGCCGTAAAGCTTGGCGCCGAAGAGGATCGGGACGGGATGTCCCTCGTAAAGGCCGAACCGGCGGCTGAAGAAGGGGATAAAGCTGACGCTCGAGCTGAAACTGAAATTTTCCGACCCTTCGAGAAAGAACATCCGCTTCTCCGGAAAAAAGAGCGGAAAGCGGGTGAGGTTGAGGCGTCGTTCGTCGACCTCGGTTTCGGCGAAATCCATCCGGTAACTGACGGCGCCGACGAGGTTCGGCGTAAAGTTTTTGTAAATATCAAAACCGCCGTCGAACGTCCAATCCCGGCCGCCGGCCTCCTCACCTCCGGTCGTGCTCATGAGGCCATACGGACGGAAGGTGAAGCCCGATCCCTGGTGAACCCCGGTGATCCCGACCAAACTGGCCGCCTCCATGGGATTGTTGAAGTTGCTGTCCCGGTTCGTGCCCGACAGACGGATCGTTTCGAGTTTGCGGGGGATGACCCGCTCGATGTTGATCCCCCAGACATCGAGCCCCGGCTTGAATGAGATGGTTTTGAAGGGGATCCTCATTTCGGCGCTCCAGCCGTTTTCGAGGATCCGGCTCTTCGCGTCCCAGATCCCGTCCCAGTTCAAGCTCGAGCTTCCCCCATACACCAAGCCTTCGCTTCGGGCCCCGAGCGCGTTGACGGAGAACACATACGCGGTCCGTTTGTCCTGGAAAGAGTCGAGCAGGACGCGGACGACATCGTCGCTCGAACCCGAAGGCGCTCCGTGACCGTATACGGACATCATGCCCTGTTGCGAGCCCCCCGTGTTGTCGTGAGACATCGTATTGGCCGCGATAAGCCCCGGTTCGCGATCGCGACATAAAAGGCCGATGTAGAGGCTGGTCTCGTCATAGATAATCCTGAGTTCCGTTGTTTCCGAAGGGTCCCCGTGAGGCTGGGGCTCGACGGTATGAAAGCCGGCAAATG
>JBGOYP010000170.1:0-5800 GCA_041479785.1 Candidatus Aminicenantia bacterium
ACGACGAAGATCCAGGGCGCGCAGACCTCGGCGAAGGTGCTCAGCTTTTCGAACCCGAGGACGGCGAGCGCCGTGAACGCCGCGCCGAGCGCGGCCGTGATCAAGACCCAGCCCAAGCTGGCGGGCAAAACATCGGACAAAGCCGGGCTCTTGATCCCGAAGGCCAGACCGATGGCCGTGGCCGAGACCGCGATCATCGCCCCGGCGAGGATGCAATACAAGATCGCGTTGGCTATGTTATAGACGACCATCAGGCCCGGCCCGACGATCCGGCGGAGGTCCCAATAGAGCGTCAGCCGCGTCCGGACGGCGATCGGAGCGCAGATGAACGTCCAGCTCAGGACGGCGAGCAGATTCCCAAGAAGAAGGCCGAGAAAAAGGTCGCGGGCCGTAACTCCGTGAAGGACGAAAAAAGCGCCGATTACGAACTCCGTCGCCGCGACGTGCTCTCCGGCGAACATTCCGGCGAATTTCGCGAAAGACTGGAGCTTCTCGGCCCGGACGGGTTCGCGGTCGAACTCATAAAGTTTGTCGAGGTTCGACGCGAGCGCGGCAATTTTTCCGGCCATACCCTCCACCGCCTATCCCGGGAGTAATATACATGGAGACCTGATGCGCAGCAAGGCGTTTATATGTTGACGGGAATTGCTCTTCGGGCCTATAATCTTTCTCTATGATAACAAAAGAGATCGACGGGCTCATCGCCCGGGCGCTCAAAGAGGATATGCCGCGCGGAGATATCACGTCCGAAAGCCTATTCCCGCCGTCGTTGCTTGCCCGGGCCGTTCTGACCGCTAAAGGCCACGGCGTTCTCGCCGGGTTGGACGTCTTTACCCGCGTCTTCAGGCTCCTCAACCCCGGGACGTCGGTCAACCGCCTGCTCGGCGACGGCCAGGTGTTCGAACCGGGCGATATTCTGGCCGAAGTTGAAGGAAAAGCGGTCGTATTGCTCGAAGGGGAGCGGACGGCCCTCAATTTCCTCCAGCGCCTGTCCGGGATCGCGACGACGACCCGGCGCTTTGTCGACGCGGTTGCCGGAACGAAGGCCGTGATCCTGGACACGCGTAAAACGACGCCGGGGCTCAGGGCGCTCGAAAAATACGCGGTCCGGATGGGCGGGGGCCAAAACCATCGTCCGGACTTGTCGTCTATGGCGCTTATCAAAGACAATCATCTCGCGGTCGCCCGGGACCTCGCGGCCGCCGTGCGGCGCGTCCGAAAGAACATCAAAAAAGCCGTCCTCGTCGAGGTCGAAGTGACAAACCTGACCCAGGCGAAGACCGCGCTCGCGGCCGGCGCCGACTGGATCATGCTCGACAACATGGCTCCGGCGGATATGAGGCGAGCGGTCGCCTTGATCGGGGACCGGGCCAAGGTCGAAGCCTCCGGAAACGTGAGCCTGGATAATGTCCGGGCCATCGCCCGGACGGGCGTCGATTATATTTCGGTCGGGACGCTCACCCATTCCTTCACGTCCGCTGACCTGAGCCTGGAGTTCATCGGCCGCCTCGGACGTTCGCGCAACCGCCTATCGATCCCGGCGCAGCGGCGCGGGATGGAACGCTCGTGAAAAAGAACGACGACCTGCGGACCGATATTCTGGTGATTGGGTGCGGCATCGCCGGAGCGAGCGCCGCCCTCGAGGCCGCTCGAAACGGTCTCGCCGTCATTCTCCTTTCGAAAAATCCGGTCCTCGAAGAGACAAACACGTATTATGCCCAGGGGGGCATCGTCTCGCTCGGCCCGGACGACAATCTCGACCTCCTGCGGGAGGATATCATCCAAACGGGCGACGGCATCAGCAATCCGGAGGCGGTGGATATCCTTGTCCAGGAAAGCAAGCCGCTCGTGGACCGCATCCTCATCCGCGAGCTCAAGATCCCGTTCACGAGAAGCTCTCCCGACAAACTCGACTATGCCCGGGAGGCGGGCCATTCCCGGCGCCGCATTCTTCACGTCAAGGACACGACGGGAAAAACCATAGAGGAGCGGTTCATCGCCGACCTGAAATCATATCCGGACGTCACGTTCTTGGCCGGGCATACCGCGGTGGACCTGTTGACCGTTCCCCATCATTCCAAGAATCCAATCGCTTATTACCGGCGGCCTCGCTGCATCGGCGCCTACGTCCTGGACAATCAGGCCCAGTCCGTCAAGACCATCTTCGCCAACAAGACCATTCTTGCGACCGGCGGCTGCGGCGCGGTCTTCCTGAACACCTCGAATCCGCCGGACGCCATCGGAGCGGGCTATGCCATGGCCCATCGCGCCGGCGCCCGGATCGTCAACATGGAATATATCCAGTTCCATCCGACCGTGCTCTATCATCGAGATGCGGAAAGCTTTCTCATCTCGGAGACTGTGCGCGGAGAGGGGGCGCGTCTCAAAACGGATGACGGTCGGACGTTCATGGAACGCTATAGCCCGGCCCGGGACTTGGCGCCCCGGGACGAAGTTGCGCGGGCGATCTATGAAGAGATGATCCAGACAAATACGAGCCACGTCCTGCTCGACCTGGCGTCTTATGTCCGCGTGGACATCCGGAAAAGATTTCCCAACATCTTCCGCACCTGCCTGAGGGTGGGCATCGACATCGCCCGGGAGCCGATCCCGGTCGTGCCCGCGGCCCATTACTGTTGCGGCGGCGTTCTTTCGGACGCCTGGGGCCAAACGACGCTCGAGGGCCTCTTTGCCGTCGGCGAGGTCGCCTGCACGGGCTTGCACGGCGCGAACAGGCTGGCCTCCACGTCGCTCCTGGAAGGCTTGGTGTGGGGAACGCGGGCGGGGCGTCATATCGTCGAACATTTCGACCGGGCCGTTCCCGACAAGGAATCCGAGATCCACCGCTGGTATTATCCCAAAACGCAGGAAGCGATCGACCCCGCGCTCGTCAACCAGGACTGGCTCCTGATCCGGTCGACGATGTGGAACTACGCGGGCATCATCCGGACCCGAAAACGCCTGGAGCGGGCGAAAGCCGACCTCGAATATCTCCGCCATCGGATCGAAAAGTTCTACACGGAAGCGAAGATGGAGGCGAAGGTCGTCGGCCTCAAGCACGGGATCGAGGTCGCGCTGATGATCACTCATGCCGCTCTGGCCAATCCCGTCAGCCTGGGCGCGCACTATATCAAAGACTGATCTTGGGCTCGCGCCCCGGCCGCTTTCCCGAGATTCGTGCTTCATAGGAAGGGAGTTTTGTTCTATAATGGGCGGTCCTTGAGGACGCACCGGCCCGCGGTTCCCTTGGGAGTATGACATGAGCAAGGCCCTCGATATGAAAGACACCTTGAACCTGCCCCAAACGTCTTTTTCGATGAAGGCGAAACTCGCCCAGAAAGAGCCCGAGATCCTCGCCAAGTGGAAGGCCGCCGACCTCTATACCAAGGTCCAGGACAAGCGCCGCGGCTGTCCCACGTTCGTCCTACACGACGGCCCGCCCTACGCGAACGGCCATACCCATCTCGGCACGGCCATGAACAAGATCCTCAAGGATTTCATCGTCAAGTCCCGGACGATGCAGGGCTATCTCGCGCCGTATCTCCCCGGCTGGGACTGCCACGGCCTGCCTATCGAGATCCACGTCGACAAGCTCCTGGGCGACGCGAAAAAGGACATGTCCGTCATCCAGATCCGAGACGAATGTCGCCGGTACGCCCTGAAATTCATCGATGTCCAGAGGGACGAATTCATCCGGCTCGGCGTTTTCGGCGAATGGGAGACGCCCTATCTGACTATGGACCGGGCTTATGAGGCCGATGTCCTGCGCTTCCTCTCCGCGTTTTTCGCCGCCGGAAACGTTTTCAAAGGCAAACGGCCGGTCCACTGGTGCGCGCACTGCAAGACCGCTCTCGCCGAGGCGGAGATCGTCTATAAGGAAAAAAAATCGCCGTCGGTCTATGTCAAATTTCCGATGGCCTCGGAGCTTGCCGCGTCCTATCCCGCGCTCGAGGGGAAAGCCGTATCCGTCGTCATCTGGACGACGACCCCCTGGACGCTTCCGGCCAACCTGGCGATCGCCTTCCATCCCGACTACGAATATGCCGCGTTCGAAGCCGGCGGGAACGAGGTCTATCTCGTGGCCAAACGCCTCGTGCCCGTCCTCGCCGAGCTGTTCGGGATCGCTCATCCGAAGATCCTGGCGACGATCCCGGGACGGCAGCTCGAAAAATTGAAAGCCCGCCACCCCTGGATCGACCGCGATTCGCTCTTCGTCCTGGCCGACTACGTGACGTTGGACGACGGAACGGGATGTGTCCACACCGCGCCCGGCCATGGCTATGACGATTACCTGACGGGAACAGCGTATGGCCTCGACATTTACACTCCCGTGGACGACGAAGGGAAGTTTACGCCGGACGTCGAACGCTACGCCGGCCTGAACGTCTTCAAGGCCAACCCGCGGATCAACGCCGATATGCGCGACGACGGGACCTTGGTCCTGGAGACCGAGATTTCGCACTCCTATCCCCATTGCTGGCGATGCAAGAACCCGGTCCTTTTCCGGGCCACGTCGCAGTGGTTCATCTCTCTGGATGCGAACGAACTCCGCGCCCGAACGCTCGAGGAAATCAAACGGGTCCGATGGGTCCCGTCCTGGGGGGAAGCGCGCATCGCGAACATGATGGCTTGCCGTCCCGATTGGTGTATCTCGCGCCAAAGGACATGGGGCGTCCCGATCCCGGCATTCCAGTGCCAAGATTGCGGCGAGATCTTGGCCAATGCCGAGACGACGCTCCATGTGGCCGGAATTTTCGAAGGCGAGGGGTCCAACGCCTGGTTTGTGCGAAGTGCCGAGGAACTCCTGCCGGCGGGGACGTTCTGTCCGAAATGCGGGGCGGCCCGCTTCCAGAAAGAAAGCGACATCCTCGATGTCTGGTTCGAGTCGGGCGCGAGCCATGGGGTCCTGGGCAAGCGGCCCGACCTGCCCTGGCCGTCGGACGTCTATATCGAGGGGCACGACCAGCATCGCGGCTGGTTCAACAGCTCGATCGTCATCGGCGTCGGGGCCAGAGGCGGCTCGCCCTACAAGATGTGCATCACCCACGGTTTCGTCCTGGACGAGCAGGGCAAGGCGATGTCCAAATCGGCCGGAAACGTAATCGACCCGAAGGACATCATCCAACAGGACGGCGCCGAGATCCTCCGGATCTGGGTCGCCATGCTCAACTACAAGGAGGATGCGCCTTTCGGAAAAGAGCTCCGGCAACGGCTGGCCGAAGCCTATCGCAAAATCCGGAACACGTGGCGCTTCCTTCTCGGCAACCTTTATGATTTCCAGCCGGAACGGGACATGGTCCCGCCCGATAAGTTGGTCGAGCTCGACGCCTGGGCCTTGGAAAAGGCCTCGCTAGTCGGGCGGAAGGTCCTCGAGGCCTATGACGCTTATGAGTATCACACCGTTTTTCACGCGATCTACGATTTCTTCACCGTGGAGTTGAGCGCGTTCTACCTCGATGTCCTCAAGGACCGCCTCTATTGCTCGGGAACGGCGTCCCCGTTGCGCCGCTCGGCGCAGACGGCGCTCTTCCTCATCCTCCGGGATACGCTGACCCTGATGGCGCCCCTCCTGCCGTTTACGGCGGACGAAGCTTGGAACATTCTACCGGCGTTCGCGGGCAAGGAGGAATCCGTCCATCTCGGCCTGTTTCCGAGTTACGACGAGACCTGGCTGTCCGCCGACGCGCTCAAAGACTGGGACGCGCTCATCGGGATCCGCGAAAAAGTCCTGAAGGAGCTCGAGACCGCCCGCGAACAGAAACGGATCGGCAACTCTCTCGAAGCCCAGGTCCGGCTCGGC
>JBGOYP010000171.1:0-5763 GCA_041479785.1 Candidatus Aminicenantia bacterium
CGGCGTCAATTATCTGATGAGCGTGAAGGCCGTCGAAGCCGCGAAGAAGGTCAGCCCGGACGCGACGGCCGCCTTATTCCTTGACGACCGGCCTTACGACCGGCTCGAGGACCGCCATATCACGGAATGGGATTCCTCATGCTGCCTGTTTGCCTTTCGCAGCGGGACGGTCGTGAAGATCCCGGAGAGCGAGCTCATTCTCCCTTCGATCACGATCCAGGGCATCTGCGCGATCCTGAAGCATCTGGGCGTCAAAGTGGAAGAGCGGCACGTAACCTATGGCGAGCTTGTCGCGAAAGCGAAGTCCAACGAGCTCATCTCCGTTGCGAGCGTCGGGACGGCCGGCATCCTCAATCGCTGCGCGAGGCTCGTCCTCGTCGACGAGAAGGGCGCGGTCTCCGGAACTCATGTCCCGGAGACGACCCATCCCCTCTATGCCAAACTTGCCGAGGCGCGGGAGTATTACTGGAATATCTATAAAGGCCTGGCCAAGCCTCTATCGGGCATGACGATCTACAAATACGCCCTGTAGAAGGTCGTGCTCTTCCATCGCTTAATAGCGCCAGCTCGTCAGGTCGGCGCCGAGCGGCGCGGTCTTTTTCATCCGTTCCACGGCCTTCGGGATATACATCTCATGATACCGGAGCCGGGAGAGGTAGTTCGGCCGGGTGGGGTCGCCGTTCCAGCAATGCTCGGCGCGGTCACCGTACTTGACTTCGCCGGCGTAATACGGATCTTTCGTGCTTTCCAGGAACGACTCGACCAGATAGACCGCGTTGTTCAGATAATAATTGTCCATGTCTCCGACATAGAGATGGATCTTGCCCTGCAGCTTCGGTCCGAGCGTCTTCCAGTCCCGCCGCAGGATATAGCCGAGGTCGTAGTGGTCCTTCCAATATTGGGCGACAGCGGGGTCGATTTTGCCGCTGACCTTATCCCAGATCGGCTTCGGGTATCCGTCGTCTCCGACGGGACTGTACACGGCCTGCCAGATGTCCCATTGCTGGCCTGAGAGGCCGTGCGCCGCGATGGCGAGTTCGCGGAAATTGGCCTGTTCGAGCGTCGTCGCGACCTCGCCCAGGTAATTCCGGAGGCCGGGCCGCGGCGTCTTTTTCCACGGCCCGTCCGCGTAATAGGCGTTCTTGTGGTCGTAGATGTTGACGACCGTGTACGCCCGGAAATCGATCGGGTCGGGACAGGCCGCGTAACAGCCGTTGAACTCGTCGGGATAAAAGATTTGGTCGGCGAGGGCTTCCCATCCGCCCGTCGACCCGCCGTACAGAAACCGCGCCCAGCCCTTGCCGATCCCGCGGTATTTCTGCTCGAGGGAGGGAATGAGCTCGCGGACGATCGCGTCGCCGTAGGGGCCGAGATTGGCCGAGTTCACGGCGTAGGAATCGTCATAATAAGGGTTGGCGTGCTGGATTTCGACGAGGATGACGCGCGGGAAATTGCGCCCCGTCCACTCCTTGTAAAACTGATGGGCGTATTCCTGCTGAATTCTATTGTAGCCTTCGACGTGAAACCGGTCGCTGTAATCCGGCTTGAGGTTGGGGTCGGGCGGCTCGGGACGAAAACCCTCGAACGTGTATGGAAAATGGCCGTGATAGATGATGAGCGGGTAATGGGCTTTGGGATGCTCATTGAAACCTTCGGGAAGAAGGACGCAGGCGCCGAGGAACATCGGCTGTCCCCAGAAATCGGAGAGGAGCTTGCTTTGGATGCGTTCGTGGCGGATATACTTGGTGTCCTTGGGCGGCGCGATGGGCCCGATGACCTTGTCGAGCGTGATTTTGATCGTCTCGCTCTTGGCGGCGTCGATCGCGATGATTTTGGGCGTGCTGTAGAGGTTGCCGGGTTTCGCATTCCAGCGTTGGCCTTCGCCCTGGTCAGGAGGAAGTTTGACGGTGTGGCCGTCGGCGCGATGAAACGTCTGGTATTTGTTGAGCAGCGCCTGGACGTAATACTTCCCGGGAGGGATCTCGGCGATGCTCCGCAGGGGATAGCCGAAAACCTTCGCGTCGACGACCGCGTCCTGTCCGGGCGATAGCTGGTCGACGTCGACCCCGAAAATAAGCTGCGTTTTCGCGGTGTCGTTGACCTGGTCCCGCGGCTCCAGAGAGCCGTCGTTGGAGATCAGGAGAAGGACGCGGCCGTCGAGCGGCGTCTTGGACCGTTCGGCGGGAAAGGAGACGGCGAATTTGAGCCGGGCCGCGGGCTTGCCCGGGGCCGCGCATTGCCAGACCACGGCGGACACGAGCAAAATCCCGCCGACGAGCCGGCCGATTCTTTTTTTCTTGAGAATTTGCGGCATGGAACCCTCCTCGATGACGATTTGGCGTCGGGCCGTTGGACATCATATAATACGCGCGCGGGGGGAATGTCAATTTGAACGTGCCATCCTCCTATGATATATAAAGCATCCGTGAGCAAGCGGATCCTCGCCGGCCTTATTCCCGCTCTTCTCGCCGTTTTTCCTATCCTTCCGGCCGGCCAAAATACGCCGGCCGCGGGCGCGGAGAAACGTTCGACACTGAAATTTACCTTCACCGAACGGATCCGGGAAGAGTCGTCGGACAACGTCACGGGGCTCGACGATTCCGCCTCCGACAGCAGCTCCTATGTTCGCTTCCGGACGAGCGTAATGGGGCAATGGACGCCGGGCGAAAATCTCGAGCTCACGGTCCGGCTGACCAATGAGAACCGGTATTATCTGGCCCCGAAATCCGACCCGAAGCTTCACAAGAATTACGACATCAACGAGGTTTTTTTTGATTACCTTTATGTTAAATGGAAAAATCCCGCCCGGCTTCCGGTGACGCTGACGCTGGGCCGCCAGGACCTCATGCTCGGAGAAGGATTTATAATTTTCGACGGCGGCCCTCTCGACGGTTCGCGGTCGGCCTATTTCAATGCCGCGCGCGCGGATTGGGCCGTCGGCGGCAAAAATATGCTCACGATGTTCTATGTCTATCAACCGGCGACGGACACCATCCTGCCGCGTCTCCACGACGTCGGGCAGAAAATGGTCGAGCAGGCCGAGGAAGGTTACGGGTTTTATTTCACAGGAGCCTGGCGTAAGGTCGCCTTCGAATCGTATTTCTTCCGGAAGAACATCCGGGCGACAGAGGCTTTGCCGTCCTCCGGCTACTTCACCCTCGGCACCCGCGTCCAGGTGCCGTTCGGGTCGAACTTGACTCTGGCGGCTGAAGGCGCTTATCAATTCGGAACGCTCGGCGAAATCGACCGGCGCGGCCTGGGCGGCTATTTCCATCTAGATTACCGGACGGGCGCGGCTTTTCCCTGGCCCGCCCAGGTCACGTTCGGCGGCCTCTTCCTTAGCGGCGACAACCCGGCGACCGCGGATAAATACGAAGGCTGGGAACCGGCCTTCAGCCGCTGGCCGAAATGGAGCGAATCGCTGATCTATCTCTTCGCCAAGGAGAGCAAGCCGGCTTATTGGTCAAATTTAGTCTCGCTGTACGGCGTTCTGAATTTCGCGCTCGCGGACAACGTCAAACTGGCTCTCACCTGGCATCATCTGACGGCTGCGGAACGGACGCCCCCCACGGCATTTCTGAGCGGGCAGGGGACCGGCCGCGGGGATTTGGGCATCGTCAAACTGACGTATGATATCAGCTCGCACGTCCAAGGGCATTTCCTCTGGGAAGAATTCAAGCCGGGGGATTTTTATTTTCCGGGCGCCCAGAGCTACGCCTGGGTGCGGTTCGAGCTGATGTTCAGATACTGAAGGCATCCGGCGCCCGCGTGGCGAAAAAAGGAGGTCAGGATGATCATGAAGAAAATTCTCAGTTTCGCAACGGTCGCTCTGCTGACGTCGGCTCTGCCCGCCGCGGCCACGAACCCGAAGGTCGCGATTAAGACCGAAAAAGGGCTCATCGTGGTCGAGGTCTATCAGGACAAAGCGCCCATGACGTCCGCCAATTTTTTGAAATACGTGGACGCCGGGCTCTACAACGGCACGGTCTTCCACAGGACGGTGACGATGGGCAATCAGCCGAACGATGCGGTCAAAATCGAAGTCATCCAAGGCGGACAGATGCCGGAGGGCGTGACGGGTTTTCCGCCGATCTCCCTCGAACGGACGTCGGTCACGGGCCTCAAACATGAGGATGGAACGATCTCCATGGCTCGCACCGGGCCGGACTCGGCCACGGCGAGCTTCTTCTTCTGCATAGGTCCTCAGCCCGAGCTCGATTTCGGGGGGAAGCGCAACAAGGACGGTCAGGGTTTCGCCGCGTTCGGCAAAGTCGTCCTCGGCATGGACGTCGTGAAGAAAATCCAAACGCTGCCGGCCGAGGGACAGACCCTCAAACCGCCGGTCAAGATCCAGTGGGTCGAGCGTGAGAGCGGGCCCGAGCGCGTCTCCGTCCAGCATACCCTGGTCGCGTTCAAAGGGTCGATCCCCGAACAGAAGGTCACGCGGACACAGGACGAGGCGAAAGCCCTCGCCGAGAAAATTTTCAAAGACGCGAAGGCCGGGGCGGATTTCGACGCCCTCGTCAAGACATCCACGGACGACGAGTATCCGGGCATTTACGGCATGTCCAATTTCTCCATCCCGCCGAACAAGGACCAAAAAGAGTATTCGCGGGGCGGCATGGTCCGGAGTTTCGGCGACGTGAGCTTCAGCCTGCCCGTGGGCGGCGTCGGCCTGGCCGTCTACGACCCCGCGTTCTCCAAATACGGCTGGCATATCATCAAAAGGCTGAAATAACGAATTAAGGAGGGGCCATGAAAACACGCATCATCCGGAGATTAACCTGGGCGGTTCTTGTCCTTGTCCTCGTCGGGAGCTTCGTTGCGGCGCAGTCGCGCGCGCTGAAGGCCATCTCGGTCGACGACATGAAGGTCTATCTGAGGTTCCTATCCGCAAAAGAGTTCCGCGGCCGGAGCGCGCCGTCGTTCGAGCTCGACATCGCGGCGAAATACATCGCCCTAGAAGCCGCGCGCATCGGCCTCAAGCCACTCCTGCCGGACGGGTCGTATTTTCAACCGCTGCCGGTCGAGGTCACGACGATGTCGCCGGCCAAATCGTATCTGCGCGTGCTGCTCAATAACGGCGAGTTGAAATTCTATTTCCCGCAATCGTTTACGACGACCGTCCGGACGGCCGGAGAGTGGGCCGCAGCCGGCGGGATGGTTTTTGCCGGGACGGCCCCGAATACAACGCCGATCGATGAAAAGGCGTTCGACGGGATCGACCTGCGCGGGAAAATCGTCGTTCTTCTCGAAGCCCCGCGTCCCGCGGCTACGGGCGCCCCGGCGGGCGCGGCGACGGGAGGGCCGGGCGGCGCCGCGGCCGCGCGCACCCAGTTCCTTCGCAATAAAGGCGTGGTCGGGACGATCACGATCATCAGCTCGGAACGCGAAAATAACCTAGCCCAAAAGAACCTCGTATTCGACCTCACCGAGCGCTACAGATGGCTGGATGTCGATACGGTCAATCCGGCCCCGGCGCCCGCCGCGAAGCCGGCGGCGGCACCCTCTGCGCCCCCGGCTGCGCTATATACGGTCGAGGTGCGCCAGGACGCCGGAGCCGCGATCTTGGGGATCCCGTCGGACGACCTCTCGGGGGCGTTCGAGGCGATGGCCAAGACTATGCCGATTCCGCCGAAGGCCGTCGAAGGCCGGACGGTTGAGATCGCGGTCGCGTTCGACCAAAAAATGAAGACGACGCCGAACGTCGTCGCGTATTTGCCGGGGAGCGATGCGGTTCTCAAGGACGAGTACGTCGTCATA
>JBGOYP010000172.1:0-5758 GCA_041479785.1 Candidatus Aminicenantia bacterium
GAAGGCCCGGCCGCCGCGTCGACGAAAGTGATCGTCATGTCCGCGCTCCGGAATCCGGCGATGCAGCGCGAAGCGAAATCTTGCGGTGCCGACCTGTACCTGGAAAAACCGGTCAATCCGGAGACGTTTATCGCGACGGTCGGGCGCCTCATCGGGGTTTAACGTGCGCCGCCTCATCGGCGCGCCGCGCCGAAGGCTTATTTACACTTCTCGATCAGCGCCAGGACCCGGGCGCGTTCGTCCGGCGTAATCGTGTCTTTCTTGATTTCTAAGTATCGCTCGAAGTTTCGCCGCGCCCGCGCCTTGTCGCCCTTGGTCAGGTAGGCCTGGCCGAGGCTGAGAACCGAGAAGTCGTCGTTCCGGTCGATTGCGACCGCTTTCTCCCAAGCGGCGATGGCGCCGTCGAGGTCGTTTGCCGCCTGGCGGGCGGCACCGAGCCCGCGGTAAACCAGAACGTTCGCCGGGGCCAGCTCGACGGCTTTTCGGAAATTCTCGGTCGCTCGGGCGACATCGGCCTGGCCGCGGCCCAACATCAGATAGGCCGTCCCTCTATAGAAATAAGCGGGAGCGAACGCCGCGTTCAGGGCGAGGGCCTTGTCCAGGGATTCAATGGCCTTTGCCAGATCCTCCTTATTTATATAAACGATCCCGAGGTTGACCCAGACATCCGGGTCGAAATCCAGGAGGGCCAGCGCCTTCTGGAGAATTTCCAGGGCCCGCTCCCATTGGGCATGCTGGACGAGCGCTTGGCCGTAGGCGGAGAACAGATTGAAATTTTTAGGATTCAAACGGCAACCGTCCTCTAAGGTCCGGAAGCCCTCCCGCAGGCGGCCCTGCGAAAGATAGAGCTGGGCCAGGTAAGTGTAGGCCGGCCCGAAGGTTTCTTTCTCCACGATGAGCTCGGTCAGGAGCCGAGCGCTGTCCTCGGTCTTGCCCTGGTCCCCAAGGAGGATGGCGAGGTCGAGCTTTTGCTGGAAGGGGAGAAAACGCTTGAGGTCGTCGTCCGGGCCGTACTTCTCCTTGACCTGGGCGGCCGGAGACGCCACGTATCCTAGCGTTCGAAGTTTTTCGAGGGCCTGCCGGTCCACGACCTGGTTTCCGGTGCTCGCCGCCGGCGGGGCGAGGCTTTTTTCCAAGTCCTGCAGCTTTTTTTTGTAAGGGCTCAAGTCCGAGGTCGCGGCCAAGTCCTTGGCCTCGTCGAAATCGTCGGCCAGGTCATAAAGCTCGGGGATCGGCGAATCGATAAATTTCTTCCGGCCGTCTATGATTCCGCGGAGCGGGGCGCAGCCCTTGTTCAGATAAGGCTCGAGCGATTCGATGTAGATCGGCCGCGCGCCCGGCGTCCCTTTTTTTCCCTTGAGCAGGGGCCCGAGGGAGGCGCCCTGGAGGGACGGCGGCGTCGGGACGTTCAACAGTTCGCACACCGTCGGGAAGATATCGACGTGGCTGACATAATCGGCGGTCCGCGACCCCGGAATTCCCGGACCGGCTATGATCAGCGGCACCCAAAGAGTGCTGTTGTAGGCGAAATAACTGTGCGTGAGCTCCCCGTGCTCGCCGAGCGACTCGCCGTGGTCGGCCGTCACGACGACGAACGTCCGGTCCGCCAACCCTTTCGTCCGCAGGAACGCGAACAGTTTGTCGAGCTCCGCGTCGACATACGCCGCTTCCCCCGAATAAGGGTCGTTCTTGTATCGGCTCAGAAAGGGTTCGGGCGGGGAATAGGGCGCATGGGGGTCCCAGAGATGGACCCAGCAAAACCATCTCCCCGTTTGGCGGGCGAGCCAGGCTATCGCCGGAGCGAGGACCTGCTCCGCCTTCCTTTCCGGCGCCACGCCGGCCGCGGCAGCCTTCGGGAAAGCGTCATCATAGGCGTCGAAGCCGCGGTTGAGCCCGAAGCGCGAATCCAGGGGGAACGCGCCGACGAACGCCCCCGCGGCATATCCGTTGCGTTTGAGGTGTTCGGCCAGCGTCAGAAAGCCAGCCGGGACTTTCGTCTTCGAATTCTCGTGAACGCCGTGCGTATAAGGCGTGACTCCGAGGAGGATATCGGCGTGGGAGGGAAGGGTCGTCGGGGTGTTGGCGAAGGCTTTCTCAAAAAGGGCGCCTTTCGCGGCGAGGGCGTCGATCGCGGGGGTCCGGACGTATTTCGGGCTGTAACAGCTCAGGCGGTCGGGACGCAGGGTGTCGATCGTGATTAAAAGAAGGTTGGCCTCTGTAGCTCCAGCTCTCAGGCGTCCGGCCCCGACAACGGCCGAGGCCGCCATAACAACGAGAATAAATTTTGGAACTCGACGAGGAGTCATTTCTTGCAGCGCGCGATGAGGGCTTCGACCTCCAGCCGTTCCTGGTCGGAGAGCATGCTCCCCCGCAGAGCGAGATATTTTTGGCCGAACTCCAGGGCCCGCGTCTTGTCGCCCTTCTCCTCATAGGCGAAGGCCAGGTTGTAGATGGCGAAGTCGTATTTCGGGTCGAGGGCGACGGCCTTTTCCCAGTTGGCGACCGCCTCGTCCTTTTTTCCCAGGAGGTCGTTGGCCCCGGCCAGTCCGTTGTAGGCGGAGGCGAGCGTCGGGTCGCGGGCGATGGAGACGCTGAAATGTTTGACGGCCCGCTGCAGGTTGTCCTGGTTCTTTGTCTTCAGCGACATCACGACGTAGAGCGAGCCGAGGTTAACGTTATAGATTGCGTCGTTCGGGTCCAGGGTCAACGCGCGGTCGAAGTTTTTAAGGGCCCGCTCCAGGTCGCCGAGCCGCCAATAGGCCAGGCCGAGAGAATTCCAGACCTCGGCGTCCTGGTCGAACAAGCCGAGCCCGCGTTCGAGGATTTCGACGGCCGGCTTGTACCGGCCCTCCCGGACGAGGGCGAGCCCGTATCTCGTGATGAACTGATAATTGCCGGGATTCGCGTTATACCCTTGTTCGAGAAAGAGGAGTCCTTCCTCGACGCGGTTCATGGCCTTGTAAGCTTGGAAGATAAAATCGTAGGCCGCGCCGAAATCCTTGCGGGCGCGGATAATGTCTTCGAGGAGGCGGGCGCTCTCCTCCGCTTTCCCGTCCTTGAGCAGCCGGAAGCCTTCGTCCAGCTTCTGACGGAGGGGAAGCAGGGTTTTCAAGTCGTCGTCCCGGCCGTAGGATTTTTTACTCTGGGTCACGGGCGACACGATATAGCCCAGGCTCCCGAGCCGGTCTCGCGTTTCCCGGTCGACCGCCCGTTTGTCCGGGGCTTGGGGCGCCGCCGCGGCGGCCGTTTTTTTAATGTCCTCGAGCGCTTTTTTGTACCGGGACAGGTCGCTCTCGGCGGCAAGGTTCGTTTTCTCGTCGAAGTCCTTCTCCAGGTCGTACAGCTCGGGCACGGGAAGGTCGATGTATTTTTTCCCGCCGTCGATCACACCGCGCAGCGGAGCCCAGCCGTTGTTCAGATTCGCTTCGAGGGCTTCGAAATAGATCGGAGCGGGCTTGCGCGTCTTTCCGTTCAAGAACGCTTCCAGGGTCTGCCCCTGGAGGCCCTTGGGCTTGCCGATCCCGAGGATGTCGCATACGGTCGGATAGATGTCGACGTGGCTGACGAAGTCTTTAATGCGGCCGGGTTTGACGCCGGGGCCGCTGATGATGAGCGGGACCCAGATCGTCGAATTGTAGGCGAAATAGCTGTGCGTTTGTTCCCCGTGCTCGCCCAGAGATTCGCCGTGGTCGGCCGTCAGGACGACGAACGTCTGGCCGAGCCAGCCGCTCTGTTTGCCGGCGTTCAGGAGTTTTCCCAGGGCTTCGTCGACATAGGCGACTTCGCCCGAATAGAGGTCGCGGGCGTACATGGTCGAGTAGGGCGCGGGCGGACTGTACGGGAAATGGGGGTCCCAAAGATGGACCCAGCAAAACCATTTTTTCTTCTGGAGGGAAAGCCAGCCGAGCGCCGCCTCGACGGTTTTCCCCGCCTTCCGCTCCGCGTATTCCAGCCCCGGACCGGGCTGCGACGGATAATGGTCGTCATAGACATCGAATCCGTGGTCGAAGCCGAACCGCGAATCCAAGGGAAACGCGCTGACGAACGCTCCCGTTGCGTAGCCCTTGGCCTTGAGCGTCTCGGCAATGGTTGGATAGTCTCGGGATAGGACCGACAACCCGTTCTCGGTCACGCCGTGGGTCAGAGACGTCAGGCCCAACAAAATGTTTGCGTGGGACGGAAGGGTCGTCGGGTCGTGGGCGAACGCCCGTTCGAAGAGCGCCCCTTGCGCCGCCAGGGAATCGACCCGCGGCGTGTCGCAGTAAAGCGGACTATAACAGCTCAACCGGTCCGGCCGGAGCGTGTCGATCGTGATGAGGAGAACGTTGGTCTCGGCCGCCGCGGCGTTCAGGGCCGTGACGAGCGGAATCGCCCAAACCATGGCGGTCCATAAAAGCCGTCGGAAATTCCGGGGTCGATGTTTCATGGTCAAATTATATGGGCCGGCGCGAAAAGATGCAAATAACGATAAAAAAAAGCCCCTTCCGCCGTCAGGCGGAAGGGGCTTTGTGCGTCTGCGTCTAGTTCTGCGTCTGCGTCAGAGTTGGAACCTCATGCCGAGCCTGAGCAGGAGCGGGTTCATCATTTCGTTGTAAGCACCTGCCGTCGCTGCGGGCGCCGTCCACAGGTTGACGTCGGTCGAGCCGTTGCCGACGAACCGGAACGTGCCGAGGCTCTTTTCGTACTGGCGGAGGATGGGGTGCGAGTTGAAGACGTTGAAGATGTCGGCGGAGAAGTACATCCGGCCGATGTCGCCGATTTTGATCATCTTCTCGACCTTGACGTTGATCGTCCAGACGTTGTCGAGCCGGTCGCGGTTGTCGTAGGAGATCGTCGCCATGGAGTTGCTTTGGCTCTTCACGTTGGGGAGGGTGAGGTCGGAGAAGCTGAAGCTTTCGCCGACGAACGCGCCTTCATGCGCGGAGAGCGTGGCCGAAACGTTGACGTCCCAGGGCAGCTGGTAGAGGCCCGAGGCCTTGAAGAGCCACCGGGTGAACATGTTCACGGTGATCTTTCCGCTGCTGCCGCCGAGGCCGATGCCGTAGATCATGCCTTCATACGCCCACATGCCCGTCGGGTCGGTGTAGCCTTTCGAGCCGTAGTAGTTCCGTTGCATCTGGTAGGTGAAGGAGGCGTTGAGCATCCACTTGTGGGACAGCCGCTTGTTGAGGACGACGTCCCAGCCCCAGTAGATCTGGTACCGGCCGGTGTCCATCGGGGTGTAGTAGGAGTATGAGGTGGTCGTCTGGTTCGGCAGGTCGTTGTTCAGGACGTACCATGGTTTCCCCACGGCTTCCTGAGGATTGAACGTATTACCCGTGGCCGGGTCGGTGAGGGTGCTCGGGATGTTGCCCGCGAGCATATAGTCCGACTGGCTCCGCGTGTAGTTGTGATAGCCGGCCGCGACCAGGGCGGGGAAGAACTCGTCGGGATAATAGCTGAGGCTCCACATGTAATTGCCGTACTTTCTCCAGGAGTAGCTCAGCGATGCCCCGAAGTCCTGAACGATTTCGCGCTCGACCGAGAAGTACAACTCATGGGTCTTGCTCGACATTTTGAAACTGGGGTCGTAGTACATGGTCGGAGTGCCGAGGACCAACGGATTGAGGTAGTCCCAGCCGCTGTACATTAGGCCGAATTCGCGGGCCATGTCCCCTTGGAATACGCCGCTGTCGTCGAAGGCGCGATAAGGCGTCCGGGCTGAGACGTACTTCGCCCAATAGAGTTCGTTCAGCTGGGGCTTGTTGTCGCCGTTGTC
>JBGOYP010000173.1:0-5756 GCA_041479785.1 Candidatus Aminicenantia bacterium
CTCGACGGCAAGGACCCCTTCCTCCTCAGTTTGTCTAGAAAAAAGAAGCTGTTCGTTCCCTATGACGAAAACGGCTGGCCGATGGAAAAACGCGTCGGCCAGCATTGCTCGGTCACCCTGGAAATCCTTAAGCAGTATTCAAAAAAGAATCCCGAGACGGCGGTCCGCGTCCGGGGAGTCCCCAAATACGCCGACCTCGTCAAAAACGGCGTCGGCCACTACTTCCACGACCCGTCCAAGGCCGAAAAAAAATCCGTCTTTTACGAATAAAATCGCTAATCCAAGAGATTCAACAGACCCCTCCCCTTTAATCTTTTCCGGCTTTGTGATAAATAGGATTCTTTCCATGAGCCCCTTGACGAAAGGAGTCGCCGCGATGAAAAAAACCCTGTTTGCCCTCGCAGCCGCGGCGCTCGTCATCTTCCTTTCTCCGCCAGCCGTAGCGGAGGGTCCGATTCCCAAAGCCCAGCTTCCGGTCCTGACGACCTCGGCCGGGCAGTCGAACGATGTCAATACGGTGAACGCCGTCCTGGAGGAAGCCGGGATTCTCTATGACTATTGCGACGTCCCAACCGTCGAGATGCTCGACGCCGGCGTCGGCCTCGCCGGCAAGAAGCCGGCCGAAGGCTTCCATGTCGAGAGCTATACCGATACGGCGAAATACCCCAAAGGGACACCCTATAAGACCGTCATCATCGCCATCGGTGCCAGCCTCAAAGGCATGGGGGCTTCCGGTTTGACGGTCGATGCCGAAGAGGCCCGCGTCCGAAAGATCATCGACGCCTGTAAGAAAAAGAAGATCTTCCTCATCGCCGTCCACCCGGGGGGCGAAGCGGGCCGGGGCCCGTCCGGGAGCGACAACGAACGGATGATCGACGCTGTCGCGCCCTTCGCCGATTTCCTGATCGTGACCAAGGACAGCAATAAGGACGGCCGGTTCACAAAGGTCGCCGCATCGACCAAAGCGCCGCTAATCCAGGTCGACTACGCTTTGGGCATGGTCGATATTCTTAAGAAAGTCTTTATCTGAAAGTTCATCTCGGAGAGGAGGAGCGTATGTCAAGAATCAAAACCATCACCGTCGTCCTCGTCGCCGTTCTCGTCGGCTTCGCCGCGGCCCCGGCCCAGGCCCAGCTGATCACGCCGAAACAGCAGTTCGGCTTCAACATCGGCGACGACTATCAGCTCATCAATTACACCCAGCTTCTCGCCTTTTGGAAGAAGCTGGCCACCCAAAGCGACCGGATGACGCTCGTCAACATCGGGACGTCCTCGGAAGGGCGCCCGATGGTCATGGCGATCATCACCTCGCCCAAGAACAAGCCGAAGCTCGACCTCTATAAAAACATCTCGAGACGGCTCGCCCTGGCCCAAGGGTTGACCGAGGCCGACGCCCGCAAACTGTCCCAGCAGGGTAAAACGGTCGTCTGGATCGACGGCGGCCTCCATGCCAGCGAGATTGTCGGTTCGCAGCAGCTCATCGAACTCGTCTGGCAGATGGTAAGCCGCACGGACGCCGAAACGCTGAGAATTCTCGATGACGTCATCCTCCTCGCCGTCCCGGTCAACCCGGACGGCCTGGAGCTCGTCGCGAACTGGTACATGCGGGAGAAGGACCCGACGAAACGGGCGATGGGCGGGCTGCCCCGGCTCTACCAGAAGTTCGTCGGCCACGACAACAATCGCGACTACTATATGGTCGCCCAGCCCGAGACCGAAATCGTAAGCCGGCAGCTCTACATCGAGTGGCATCCCCAGTTCCTCTACAACCACCACCAGTCCGGGCCGGCCGGAACGGTCCTCTTCTGCCCGCCTTTCCGCGACCCGTTCAATTATTATTTCGACCCGATGGTCCCCATCGGGACGGACCTCCTCGGCCTGGCCATGCACGAGCGATTCGCGGCCGAAGGCAAACCCGGCGCGATCATGCGCTCGGGCGCCAGCTACTCGACGTGGTGGAACGGCGGCCTGCGCAGCACCGGCTATTTCCATAACATCATCGGCATCCTTACCGAGATCATCGGCAATCCGACGCCGATGACTATCCCATTCATTCCCGACCGCGTCCTGCCCAAAGGCGACTATCCCTACCCGATCATGCCCCAGACCTGGCATTTCCGGCAGTCGGTCGACTACTCGATCACGGGCGATAAAGCCATCCTCGATTTCGCCGCCCGCCGGCGCGAGGAAATCCTCTTCAACCGCTATATCATGGGAAAGAACGCCATCGACAAAGGTAACCGCGACACGTGGACCTTCCAGCCCAAAGATATCGTCAACATCCAAGCCCAGGTCGATAAAGAACGGGCCCAAACCCTTCAGGCGGCCGCGGCGGGGGCCGGACAGGCCGCCCCCCCCGCTATGGGCGGCCAGCGCGGCGGCGCGACTGCCAACCAGAAATATTTCGACGCCCTCCGCGACCCGGCCCAACGCGACCCGCGCGGATTCATCATCCCGTCGGACCAGCCCGACTTCCTGACCGCGACCAAATTCGTCAATACCTTGATGAAGAGCGGCGTCCAGGTCCACCGGGCGACGAAACCATTCGCCGTGGCTGGGAAGACCTATCCCCAAGGGTCATTTGTTGTCAAAGCCGCGCAAGCTTTCCGCGCTCATGTCATATCGATGTTCGAGCCCCAGGACCATCCCAACGACTTCGCCTATCCGGGCGGCCCGCCCCGTCCTCCGTACGACAGCGCCGGCTGGACGGTAGCGTTCCAGATGGGAGTCCAGTTCGACCGCATCCTCGACGGATTTAGCGGCCCGTTCGAGGAAGTGAAAGGCCTTGTCAAGCCCTCCGCGGGGCTGCTCGGAGCCGACGCGTCCAAGGCGGCCGGCTTCCTCATCGACCATCGCGTCCTAGACTCGTTTGTTGCGGTCAACAGGCTTCTGAAGAATAGGGAAGATGTCTACTGGATGAAGAACGCGTTCACGGCCAACGGCAAGTCATATCCCGCGGGGACGATCTTCATCCCAGCCAAAGCTTCAGTTCTTCCCATCCTGCAGAAGGTCGCGAAGGACAAAGGGCTGACGATCGAACCCGCCGACCTCAAACCGGCCGGCGAGGCCTTCAAGCTGAAACCCGTGCGACTCGGCGTTTGGGACCAGTACGGCGGATCGATGGATTCCGGCTGGGCCCAATGGATTCTCGAACAGTTCGAATTCCCTTATGAGGTGGTCTACCCGCCGACCCTCGACGCGGGCGACCTGAATTCCAAATATGATGTCCTCGTCTTCGTCTCGGGCGGGATTCCCGCCTTCGGAGCGGGAGGCGGGGGGCGAGGCGGCTTTGGCGGACAGGCGCCACAGACCAACATCCCGGATGAATTCAAAGCCATGGTCGGCCGGGTCAGCGTGGACAAAACACTGCCGATCCTACGAAAATTCGTCGAAAACGGCGGCGCGATCCTGACGGAATCCGGATCGACGAGTCTGGCTTATCACTTCGGCCTCCCCGTCACGAATCACCTGGTCGAGACGACGCCCGACGGCCGCGAGGTCCAAGTGGGGCAACAGAAGTACTACGTTCCGGGGTCGGTCCTCCAGGTCAAGGTGGACACGACGAACCCGCTCGCCTACGGCATGGCGGAATCGACCGACGTCTTTTTCGACAACAGCCCGGTCTTCGACCTTCTGCCCGAAGCCTCGCGTCAAAAAGTCGTGCCGGTGGCCTGGTTTGAGAACAAGAATCCGCTGCGCAGCGGCTGGGTCTGGGGAGACCAGTACCTTCACCGCGGAGTCGAGGTCATCGAAGCGCCGATCGGCAAGGGGAAACTGTTTCTCTTCGGACCGGAAATCACGTTCCGCGGACAACCCCATGGCACATTCAAACTCTTGTTCAACGGAATCTATTACGGCCCGGCGGAAGCGGTCGTACTGAACTGAGATTGGGCGAGGGGGCCGGACCCGTGTTCGGTCCCCTTTTTTCTACATCGTCTTTCCGTCGATCCCGATAACGATTTTTTTCGGCTTAATATCGGTCCCCGACTGCGCGACGGCCTCTTCGACCATATGTAAAAGCCCGGAGCAGCACGGGACGGTCATGATTGCGACAGTCAGCGACCGGAGGTCGTTACGCCTCAGGATCTCCGCCAGCTTCTCGACATAATTCGCCGTATCGTCGAGTTTCGGACAGGCGATGACAAGCTTCTTCCCCTTGAGAAGGTCCGGATGGAAACTCCCGAAGGAAAAAGAGGACCGCCTTATTGTCTTCGTCGAGCTCGAGCGCGCCCTCCATACACGCGGTCGTGCAAAGGCCGCAGCCGTCGCAAAGAGCCCGTTCGATTTCGATGATCTTGCGTTTCGCTATAATTAGTCTCCTTGGATGTTCGAATACGTCGAGCCAAGGCTAAAGAAAAGACGTGGCTAGGGACGAACGTTCACACGGCTTCGATCGTCGAAGGGGGTTTCGGCGCGATATTGTAGGTGACGCTGACGACGCCGGGCACTTCGCGGAGGATCGCATTTGCGACTTTTTCGAGGATTTCGAACGAGAGCTTGGTCGGCGTCGCAGTGCGGGCGTCGAGGCTGTCCCAGCAACGCACCTCGATCTGCTGGCCGAAATCGCGCTTTCCGTCGCGCATGCCGGTGACGCGGTCGTCATGTAGAATCGCCATATACTGAAAAGCCTTCTGGCCTTTGAGAACGCGTTCGACAACGACCGTCGCTTTGCGGACCGTCGCGATCCGTTCCGGGGTCACTTCGCCGATCACGCGCGCCGACAAGGCCGGGCCCGGGAACGGGATCCGTTTGAAGACCTCGGCCGGCAGCCCGAGGGCCCGGCCCAGCTTCCGGACTCCGTCCTTGCGGAGTTGAACGAGCGGTTCGAGGATGCGGTAGCCGAACGCTTTCTCCGGGTCGATTCCCATTTGCTCGAAAACGTTATGCTGCCGCTTGATCCCGGCGACCGTTTCGTCGACATCCGTAAGGATCGTGCCCTGGAGAAGGACCTTCACCCCGCTGTCCCGGACCAGGCGGCCGAAAACGTTCTTGTAAAACGTCTGAGTGATCGCTTCCCGCTTCTCTTCCGGGTCCGTGATCCCCTTAAGAGCGGCGAAGAAATCCTGTTGGGCATCCATGACATCGACCGCGACGCCCATCTTGCGAAACAACCCGACCACCCGTTCGGGTTCCCCTTCACGCATGATGCCGTTCTGAATAAAGACCGATTTAAGGCGCTTCCCCAAAGCTCGATGCCCCAGCATCGTGACGGTCGACGAATCGACCCCGCCCGAGAGGGCGCTGATGGCCGTTCCGTCCCCGACGCTGGTCCGGATGTCCTTGACTTTTTCGGCGATGAAGCGCTTGGAGTCAAGCGCCCGCGCGGTAATTTCCTGGATCATGGATCGTCTCCTTTCTCAAATAGAATTGTCCTTTTCCCGGGCCAAAGATAACCTCTCCCGCCCATCTTGAGAGACTATATCGCCGGTCGCGAAACGAAGTCAATATCGGGTCCGGCGCAGGCGATTCTGTTTTTTCGAAGGGTTCTTGGTGTATGATGAAACGGGCCCGATGCCGATGAACGGGATAGCGCGAAAATTCTATTTTTTCATTCTTGCCGGAGCCGTTTTATCGCGGGCCTTCGGCTCCGTCTCCGAAAAAAGTCCGCTCCGCGAGGTCCGCGTCAAGGTCCTGGGCGACGAAGAATGGCGGGGCCGGGCCGACTGGAGGAAAGCCTCGAGCGATGTCCTGGCCCTCGTCTCGGCCGAATTCGAACGGCTGTTCGGAATCCGTTTTGCGGCCGAAGATTTCCAAGC
>JBGOYP010000174.1:0-5725 GCA_041479785.1 Candidatus Aminicenantia bacterium
CTTCGAACGCCGCCTGCTGTTTCTGCTCTTTGAGCCGGGATTCGATATCGCCCTTGACTTCGTCGAACGGCTGCGTTTCCTTTTTCCGGTCTTCCACTTTGATGATATGGAAGCCGTATTCGGTTTCAACGATGTCGCTGACTTGACCGATAGGGACGGAAAAAGCCGCGTCTTCGAAAGGTTTGACCATCTTCCCGCGGTTGAAATCTTCGTAGAGGCCGCCCTTGTCCTTCGACCCCGGGTCCTCGGAGTACTTTTGGGCCAAGGCGCCGAAATCTTCTCCGGCCCGGGCCCGGGCGAGCAAACCTTCCATCGTTTTCTTGATGCCGGCTTTTTCGGCGGCGGACTTGCCTTGCGTCATAAGAAGAATGTGCCGGACGGACGCGCTCTTGTCCGCCGCATAAGCGGTCTTGACCTCGGCTTCGGTCACCTGGCTGCTCGCGCCCAGCACCCCGGAAAGGTATTTCTGGATGACTAAGTTGTCCTGGATGCGCTTCTTAAAATCCTCGGCCGCGACGTTGTTCGACTTCAGCGATTCCAGGAGTTGGGCCTCGCCGCCGGCCTGGGTGTATTGGAAATCGAGGGCGGCTTTCACTTCCTCCGCCGTCGCGCCGATATTCGCCCGGGCCGCGGCCTCGATGAGCAGCTTTCGCTCGCCGACCTGGACGGCGGCCTGTTCGATGATGTCTTTGAGCCGGGCCGCGTCCAGGCTTTTCAGCTGCGCGGCGCCGTTCCCCATCGAGTCCTGGAACATCCGGATCACGTCGCCGGTCGTGACTTCGAACCTTTTGGCCCGCACCAAAACGGTCGTTTTATCGGGATCCATGGCGGGGATTGTCGCGGTCAGGGCCTTGGCCAGCTCGTAGGCGGTCGAACCCGCCGAGAGCTTCAGCGGCGCTTCCTTCTTGCAGGAAGAGCCGGAAAACGCGAGGGCCGCGACAACGGCCACGATAAAAATCTTTCTCATTCCATTCTCCTCATATTCGGAACACGAATTTTTCGCGCATAGTAAACCACACTCGCCCTAAAAAGACAAAGACTATCCTCCTGGCGGAAGGATGGAAAAAGGGAGGCGATCAAAAGAGGTTTGGCTTCACGGGTCTCGCCTCCCAACTGAAAGGAAGAGAGTAGAAAAAGTCTCTGCCAAAAATTAGTGCATTTTTCGTGCCAAAAAGAGGTGCGGCGGCTATCTGATGAAAAACGTCGGGCCGGAAACGGACGTCAAATTATTTAACGTTTGTAAAATCGTTTTACAAAAAACGAAAGGTCGGAGAGAAGCCGGCTCGCTATCCCTATATCATCCTCAGAGACGCTTTTCGACCGGGTCGTTGCGATGGAGGAGGTAATCGATGGACCGGCAGAGCGCCGTCAAGTCGAGAGGCTTGGCAAAAAAATGGCTGATAGCGAGCCGGCTCAGCACGTCGGGTTCGATCATATCGGCATGGGCGGAGATCAGGATCACGTCGCCCCGATAGCCCTCCTTCCGGAGGGCGGCGACGAGCTCGACGCCGTTCATCACCGGCAACCGGTAATCCGCGATGATCAGGTCGACGTCGGTCTTCTTGAAACGGTCCAAAACCTCCTGCCCGCTCTGAGCCAAATAAACGCGATATGTTTTATTCAGGATCAGAAAAAATGTCTTCCGAATGGACTCATCGTCATCAACGACGACGATTTTTTTACCTGGCATGTTCGCTCCTTTCGTCACTCTGTTTTAGAGCATTTTTTGTGCCAACTTCAGGCCTTCCCCGCCAGGGGAAAAGGACGTTCGGAGGGGGTCCGCCCCGCGAGAAACTCAAGGAGTTTTACACGGCGATGTAAAAAATCAGACGTCCAGGCCGTAGTCCTTGATTTTCTTGTCCAGCGTCGGCCGGCTGATCTTGAGCACCTGGCTGGCGCGCGTTTTATTGCCCTTGACGCTCGTCAGAACATGCCGGACGTACTCCTTTTCGATCTCATCGAGGGAAACAAGGTCGCGGGCGAACAGGCTTCGCTCTTCAGCCTCCATGGGGAGGTTCTCTTTGAGGATCACGTCGCCCTTGGCCAGGATGACCGCTCGCGTCAGGGCGTTTTCGAGCTCGCGGACGTTTCCTTTCCAGGCCATGCCGGTGAGGACGTTCAGGACGTCGGGGGGGATCTTCCGGACGTTTTTCCGCAGTTCGCGATTGATTTTCTCGAGCAAATAGCTCACGAGCTCGGGGATGTCCTCGCGCCGTTCGCGAAGCGACGGGAGATTGATTTCGACGACTTTGAGACGGTAATAGAGGTCTTCCCGGAACCGCCCGCTCTCGATCAGCGCCCGGAGGTTCTGGTTCGTCGCAGCGATGATCCGGGCTTCGGTCTTCAGGACCTTCTCGCCGCCGACCTTCATGAAATCGCGGGTCTCGATGACGCGGAGCAGCTTGGATTGAAGGTTCGCCGAGACGTCGCCGACCTCGTCCAGGAAGAGCGTCCCCTTGCCCGCGATCTCGAACTTGCCCTTGGTCTCGCAGACGGCGTCCGTGAACGCGCCCTTGACGTGGCCGAACAGCTCGCTTTCGAGCAGCGTATCGGTGATGGCCGAGCAGTTGATGACGATGAACGGTTCGTCCCGGTAAGGGCTGTTGTAGTGGATGGCCTTCGCGACGAGCTCCTTCCCCGTCCCGCTCTCGCCCTGGATCAGGACGTTTGTCCGGGTTCCGGCCACCGACCCGATGAGCTTGTACACCTCGCGCATCGGGCCGGAATGGCCGATGATATTGTCGATCGTGTACTCCTTCTGGCGTTCCTCGACGAGATAACTCACCTTCTCTTCCAGGGCCCGGACCTGGAAGGCCTTGTCCACGGTCAGGTCAAGGGCGACATAGTCGAGCGGCTTGACCAGATATTCGAACGCGCCCAGCTTGACGGCCTCCACCGTGGTCTTCATGTCGTCGTACGCGGTCATGACCAGGACGGTGGACCGGCAGCCGCGTTCCCGCAACTGGCGCAACACATCCAGCCCGTCGGTATCGGGAAGCCGGATGTCGAGGAGGACGAGGTCCGGGGACATCTCGTCGTAGGCCTGGAGGCCGGATTCGCCGTCGGCCGAGGCCCGGACGTCGAAGCCCTGCTTGGAGAGATGGCCCGATAACGTCTTCCGGATGAGCGTGTCGTCGTCGATGATGAGGATGGATTTCATGACTCTCCTTCGCACGGGATGACGATTTCGACGGCGGCGCCGGGGCTCCGCTTCCGGACGATCCGGATCGTCCCTTTGTGCTGTTCGACGACCTTCCGGGCGTTGGCCAGTCCCAGCCCGAACCCGGACGGCTTCGTCGTGAAGAACGGCTCGAAAATGTTTTCCCAATCCTTTTCGGGGATCCCGCAGCCGCTGTCGGAGACCCGGACGCGGACCCGGCGCGACGGGCCTTCGCCCGTCATCGTCGCCGTGATCTTGACCTTGCCGCCTACGTCCACGGCTTCGACCGCGTTCCTCAGGACGTTCAAAAAGACCTGGCGCATCTTGTCCCCGTCGACGAGGACCTCGGGCAGGTTGTCCTCGACCCGCTTTTCGACCGTCACCCGTTTTTCCTGGAACGCGCCCGAGAGGAGCTTGATCGACGCCTCGAGGATCTGCGGCACGGGGAAGCGGGCGAGCTGGAGCTCGGAGACGCGCGTGTAATTCAGGAGCTCTTTGATGAACTTCTCGATCTGGACGATCCCCTCCTGGGTCAGCCCCAGATGCTCCTGGTCGAGAGCGGAGAGACGCCCGTCCTCGAGCACTTTCTGGATGTTGAGCTTGACCGAGGTCAGCGGGTTGCGGATTTCGTGGGCGATCGTCGCGGCGAGGCGCCCGATCTGGGCGAGCTTCTCGGCCTGAATGAGCCTCTTCTGGGTCTCTTCCATCTGTTCCCGGGCGCTGAGGAGCCGGGCGCTCATGTCGTTGAAGCTCCGGGCCAGGTCGCCGATCTCGTCCTGCGTGTCGATCTCGATCCGGTGGGCGAAATCGCCGCGCGAGACGCGGACCGTGCCGTCCGCGAGCTTCCGGATCGGCCTCGAGATCCGGCGCGCCAGGAGCGTCGCCCCGCCGAGCCCGAGGAGGAACCCACCGGCGCCGATCAGGATCAGGACGAGCCGCGTCCGCCGGACGTCGGCGCGCATGTCCTCGAGCGACAGCCCGATCTTGACCGACCCCCATTTATCCTGCGATTCGCGGACGAAGATCGGGATCTCGACCTCGAGGACCTTCTGGATTTTTCGGGACAGGAAGACGTCCTGGGTCTGGGCGTAAACGCTGTCCGGCCGGACCTCGCCCTGCAGGCGGCTCAGGCCGTAGATCTCCTTCCGGTCGGCGATTTCGCGGTTATAGACCAGCGGCGTCGAAAACGGGTCATAAAAGACGACATACAGAAGTTTTTCGTTGATCTGGTTCTGGATGTTGTCCTGGATGACGTCGATATCGTAGGTGATCAGCATCCGGTAGTTGAGGCTGGCCATGTTCTTGGCGATCAAGAGGCCCCGGTTTTCCAGCTCGTCGTACACCCGCGCGACCTCCCGTTGCTCGATCACGAAGAGGACGGCGCCGACAAGGACAAAGATCAGGACCGTGATCCAGATCGTGAAACGTGAGTACAGAGAGACGCGGACGCTCATGGTCGCCGCTCCCGTTTCTCGAACCAGATCTCTTTCATGTCCACGAAATCAAACCCGCGGGGTGAGGATTTAAAACCCCGGATATTGGACTGGAGCACGATTCTCGGGTCGTTGATGAACAGCGGCAGAACGGGGAGGTCATCGGCCAAGACATCCTCCATCCGTCGGAACAATTCCGTCCGCCGGGTCAGGCTCTGTTCGAAGGCCGACTCCTCCAACAGCTGGTCCAGGCGGGGGCTGGTGTACCGGTAATTGTCGACGTTAATCTCGGACTGGGATTGGAACAGGGGCCGGACGACGCTCTCCGGGTCGGCGGAATTCATCGGCCAGTCGACCTTGATCAGGAACGGCCGGCGTGTGTCCCGGACTTCGCGGACCGTCCGGTAGTAGGACACGCTCAGCGAAATCCCGAGCCTTTCGAGCTGCCGCTCCAACTCGTCGGCGAACCGGATCTGGCCATCGGTCTTCGGCAGGGGCAGATAGAGAAGGATAGCCGGAAATTTTTTGTCGGAGGAAAAGCCTTGCTCCTCGATGATCTGCAGCGCTTTGTCCGGATTATAATCGACGGCGTTGTCCCGGGGAAAAAAGCCCGGCCATCGGGTCGGAATCACGTTGCTCGTCGTTCGCCGCAGGACCTCGCTGTCCTGGAATGCGGCGGAAAGACGCTCTTTATCGACTCCCAAGGCCAAGGCTTGGCGGATCGCCGTCCTATTCAACGGCGGCACCTGGCAGCTCACGAACAAGTACGTAATGCTCTGGGGCCCGGCTTCGATGACCTGTCCCCCTGACCGGGCCATCCGCTCCGAGAGATAAGGCATGACCTCGACCTCCCGGTCCACGAAATGCTCGATGGAGAACAACGGGCTCAGCTCGAGGGCGTCGATAAAAGCGACCTTGCCATAATAATCGCTGTTCCGGGTGAGGCGGACGCCGACAATATCGAGGTTCGGGCTGCGCAGCCAGGAGTCGAATTTAAAAGGCCCCGTGCCGACGGGTTTCCAAAAAAAATTGCGGCCCTGGCCATCGGCAAGCTCCTGGGGCAGGATTTTACAATAGCTTCGGCTCAAGAGGTATAGCAGCGAAACATTGGGGCTCAGGCCCCGGACCACAA
>JBGOYP010000175.1:0-5721 GCA_041479785.1 Candidatus Aminicenantia bacterium
GAAATCAACAAGAAATTCTGACGGATGTTCCGCAAATTCTCGGCGTTTGTCTTGCTAGCCGGACTTGCCGTCGCGGCCGCGGCTCAGGACCGCACTTCGATCTCGGGCCGCGTCATCGACCGGGAGACTCGACAGCCCCTTCCGGCCTATATCCTGATCGACGGCGGAAGCGGCGGGTCAGCGAATGCGGACGGACGGTTCCGGATACCCGTGCCTACCGGCTCATCCGGTCCGGTCAAGGTCACCGCGTTCCTGACGGGATTCAAAAAGGCCGAAGTCCTGGTCAAGCCCGGCGAGCCGGCGACGATCGAGCTCGACCTCGAACCTCTCGCGGCCCACGACGTCACGGTCTCCGCCGACAGTCGGGTTTCGGACGAAAAGAACCCGCGGACCGTCTCCCTCGGGAAAATGGAAATATACCGGATGCCTGGGGCGGCCGCGGATCCGCTCTACGCGGGACAGGCGCTTCCCGGGGTCAACGCTATTCCTGATTCCACGAGCCTGCTCATCCGCGGCGGCGCGCCCGGCGAGGTCGGATATTATCTCGACGGCATCGAGATCCGCCATCCGTTCCTGAGCGAGAGCCTGCACGAGAGTTATTTCAGCATCTTCGACAATCAGATTGTGGACGGGTTCAGCATTGCCACGACCGGCGTCCATCCCAAGTACGGCGACGTGTTGTCGGGAATCATGGATATTGCCGTCAAGGACGGCGCGGCCCGGACCGAAGGCGGGCTCGGGCTTTCCGTCCTCGGAGTGAACGGCTATGCCGGAGTCCCGGTCCAGGGCGTTGGGAGTTTCGTCGGCAGCTTCAGCCGCCAGATTTCGGACGTCTTGACCTGGCTCAACGGCGACGAGGGGCATGAGTTCGAGACGACGCAGGCCTTCGGAAAGTTCAACCTCAAGCTCGGTCGTCGTCACGAGATTCGTTTCTACGGATTGTGGGACCGTTACGCATATGACCAATCCGGGGAATTCAATGTCGGCTCGACGAGCACGCTGGCCGGAGCGACCTGGACGGCGACACTCGGCAGGGCGCTGGTCGCAAAGGCGCTCATGGCCCGGACCGATTTTTCGGCCGAATATTCCGAGCCGGCAGGTTTTCGGGCGGAACGCCGCGACGGCAGCTGGCAAGGCCGGGTCGACGTCGTCTGGGACCGGGATCGCCATTATCTCGAATTCGGCGGCGAGGTGACCGGACAGCGTGCTTCGGGCAAACTCGTTTCAACGGACGATAAAGAATATTCCGAGTCCGGGACGCGGGCCGGATTTTATCTGAACGATAAATTCCGCCTGACCGACCATCTTTTTATTACCGCGGGCGCCCGCATATCCAGGCTCGCCGCGGTCGGGGAGAGCCGGACGAGCTTCGACCCGCGTATTTCCGTGGCCCGGTTGTGGGGCAAGGGCGATGTCCTCCGGTTCTCGGCGGGCGTCTATCATCAGTTCCCCGGCTTCGAGACACTCCGGACCGCTCCCGGCCTCGGGCCGATGGCCGCTTATCACGCGGCGCTAAGCTTCGACCGGATCCGCGATAAGCTCGAATTCCGGGCCGCGGTCTATGACAAAGAATACCGCGACCTTGCTTGGACGGACGACCTCGGCCGGACGACGAACGCGGGATACGGCTTTGCGCGGGGCGCGGAATTGTTCATCAAGGCCAAGGCCGGGAGCTACGAGGTCATCGGCGTCTATAACTTCCTGACGTCGAAGCGCAAAGAGGGAACGGTGTCAAGCCTGGCCCCGTCCCCGTACGATATCGAGCACGCGGCGACCGCCATCCTCATGCGGACGTTCAAAGGCGGGTCGTTGTCCTTGCGCTTTTCGTTTGCGACCGGCCGGCCGTATACCCCCTTGGCCGACCGGATTTGGGACCCCGAGTCCTCCGCCTACACGCTCGTCTGGGGCGAACCGTACAGCGTCCGATATCCGCTCTACCAGCGGCTCGACCTCAGCGGCAACAAAAACTTCGTCGTCGCCAAGCATCAGGTCGTCATTTATTTCGGCGTCACGAATCTTCTGAATACCCGCAACATCCTGAGGGCGGATTACTCGGCGACGGGAGAGCGCGTGGAGCAACAATCGATCTTCGGCCGGACGATTTTTGCCGGGGCCTATATCCTCTTCTGACAATTTCGGCGACAGACAACTCATTACCGAAACCAGGTCGTTGCCTCCGGTCTCGGCTTATGCTAAACTTTTTGCAAAAGGGAGAATGAAAATCGGGAAATGAACGCACCCAAAGAGATCCTTCGTCTTGTCGATCAATTTGAACGGAATCTCGATTCCTATAAATCCGGAAAATACAACGAAGCCCAACTCCGCAAGGAATTCCTCGATCCGTTCTTCAAAGCGTTGGGCTGGGACATGGACAACGCTCAAGGCTTGGCCGAGGCCTATAAAGATGTCGTCAATGAGGATGCCATCCGGATCGGCGGCGCGGTCAAAGCTCCTGACTATTGCTTCCGCATCGGCGGGACGAGGAAGTTCTTCCTCGAAGCCAAGAAGCCGAGCGTCGATATTGCCGGAGAGACATCGGCGGCCTATCAGCTACGCCGCTACGCTTGGAGCGCAAAACTTCCGCTCAGCATCCTGAGCGATTTCGAGGAATTCGCCGTTTACGACTGCCGGATCAAACCGAATAAGCCTGATTCCGCGGCTATCGCCCGGGTTTTTCTCTGTCGCTTCCAGGACTATCCTGAAAAATGGGACTGGATCGCTTCCATTTTTTCCAAAGGCGCCGTCCTTAAAGGTTCTTTCGACAAATATGCCGAGACCAACAAGGCGAAGCGCGGCACGGCCGAAGTGGATGATGATATCCTGGCTACGATCGAACGCTGGCGGAGCGAATTGGCTCGGGTCCTCGCCCTGCGGAATGTCGGTCTTTCGCAGCGCGAGCTCAATTTCGCCGTCCAGCGCATCATTGACCGCATCATTTTCCTTCGCATCTGCGAAGACCGCGGCAGCGAGAATTATGGCAGGCTTCTGGCTCTGACGAACGGCCCGAACATCTATCCCCGGCTCTGCGAAATATTCGAGGACGCCGACGGCAAATATAACTCCGGGCTTTTTTATTTTAAGGCCGAAAAAGGCCGGCATGAGCCGCCCGATGAACTTACGCTCGGCCTCGACGTGGACGATAAAATCCTCCAAGATCTCCTCAAGGGACTCTATTATCCCGAAAGCCCTTACGAGTTTACGGTCATCCCCTCCGATATCCTCGGCCAGGTATATGAACAATTCCTGGGCAAGGTCATCCGGCTCACGGCCGGGCATCACGCCGTCGTCGAAGACAAGCCGGAGGTCAAGAAAGCGGGCGGCGTTTATTACACGCCCACCTACATCGTGGATTATATCGTCCGGCAGACGGTCGGCAAGCTCGTCGAGGGAAGGACGCCGAAGCAAATTGCCAAGCTTCGCGTCCTCGACCCGGCCTGCGGCTCGGGCTCGTTTCTCATTAACGCTTATCAATTCCTCCTCGATTGGCATTACGATTGGTATGGCGCTCATAAGCCCGAGAGTTGGACGAAGGGCCGCAATCCGGTGCTCGTCCAGACGACATCGGGCTGGAAGCTCACCATTGCCGAGCGGAAAAGAATCCTTCTCGCTAATATTTATGGTGTGGACATCGATCCCCAGGCCGTCGAGGTCACAAAATTATCGCTGTTGCTGAAGGTCCTTGAGGGCGAGAGCGAGCAGACGATTCAGCCTTATTTGCGACTCTTTCAGCAGCGCGCTCTGCCGGATCTTGGCGACAACATCAAATGCGGCAATTCGCTTATTGGGACGGATTTTTATCAGCAGAAAGAGCTGCCGTTTTTAACGGACGATGAGCGCCTCCGCATCAACGTTTTCGATTGGAACGCCGAGTTCCCCGAGATCATGAAGTCCGGCGGATTTGATGCCGTTATCGGCAACCCGCCTTGGGGTGCAAGTTTTGCGCGATCAGAACTAAATTACTTGAGAGAAAGCTACTCTCGAGTCGTCGCACGCATGATTGATTCTTATATCTACTTCATAGCCCGTGCCGTCCAGTTAGGCAATACTGAATCTTGTGTGAGTTTCATCATCCCGAGTACGCTGCTCAATCAAGTGGATGCAAGACCAGTAAGGCAATTGCTGTTGAATCGCGGCCTGACCACACTTCTGAACTTGGGACAAGGAGTGTTCGGTACATATGTCCTAAACACATCTACGATCTTTATCAGCGGAAAGGCGAAACGAAACAGCTTCGTGCTCGGCAATCTTTCTGATATGCCACTTCGTGAGCGGTTCTTAGCACTAGCTGAGGCTAAGACAATTTCATGGTCGGCTTGGCGAAAACGAGTTGCAGCCGATCCAGAACATATTTTCTTCACAGGCCAATTGGAAGCAACGGATTTACTACATCGACTTCGTCAGCATCATGCTCCGCTGAGTTGTATCATTGCAGGCGCCATTCAAAGAGGCGTTAGTCCTGATTTCGCTCGCGCGCACGTTGTATCCATAAAAGACGCCAAATCCTTCAAACTCGAAAGGGAATTGTTACGGCCGAGCATTAGCGGCCGGCAGATCAAGCGATACCAGAGTTGGAAGGAGGATCAGTTCATAATATATACCTCGCGTGATACTGTGATCCGTAATTATCCGCTCATTATGAAATTTATTCAGAGGTTCCAAAATTACAATTCTTGCATTGAGGTCAAGGAAGGAAAGCACCCTTGGTGGTCTTTACACCGTCCCCGTGATCCACAGATATTTGCTTCACCCAAGTTCATCGGCCTTACTACTTCGAAAAAAATAGAATTAATCTATGATCCAGATCGCTCGGTATACGTGACGGACGCCATGTATGTCTTCAAAACATTATCGGATGTCGATCCGTGGGCGTTCATGGCAGTTATGCAGTCTAAGCTCTTTTTGTTTCTTTATAAAATATCAAACCAAGGCGAATCACGCATTATCCCCCAAGTAAAAGCGTCCAAGCTCGAAAATTTGCCTTTTCCCACCTTTAACAAAGCGCAGGCGGTTGTTGCCAAATTGAGTGAACAATGCAAGCTGATGTATTATTTGAGCCGAAAGCGTGGTGCTTCCAGGACACCACAAGAACAGATCGCACTCGAGAGAGAAACCTCCGGAATCGATAAGCAAATCGACCAGCTCGTCTATCAGCTTTACGGACTGACCGACGAAGAAATTAAAATCGTCGAAGAGAATCGAGGAGCATAGAAAGATGATATGGGCAAACGATAAAAAGTATCACGTTGAATATTTTGAAAAGGAAAGTGAGCTGGAATCCGCGATTCTCGAAGTTCAAAACGAAATTTTCGGCCGAAATCGTATTTACCTTGAGATAAAAAAGAAAATCGGCGGCCGAGGCGCCGTTTCTAATATTCCGGATGCGTATCTAATCGATCTTACAAGCGAGCGAGAGCCAAAGCTTTACGTTGTAGAGAACGAGTTAGCGAAACATGAGCCTCTTAAACATATCGCCGTTCAGATTCTTGAGTTTTCGCTTTCGTTTGAAACCAGCCCGCAACGGGTAAAATCTATCGTCAAGGAAAGGCTTCAGTTAAATCCCGAGGCAATGGAAAAATGCGCTCGATATGCAAAAAAGAATGGATTTGAGAACGTGGATTACCTGCTTGAACGTATGATCTACCCAGAAAAATCTTTCAATGCTCTCGTCGTTATCGATGAGCTCGATCCGCAACTCGAAACCGTTCTTATCAGTCGCTTTCA
>JBGOYP010000176.1:0-5719 GCA_041479785.1 Candidatus Aminicenantia bacterium
CTCCCCGTGTAAAAAATTATTAGGCAAAAGAAAGCAAAAACAATTCGGTTCCCCGGAGGCTTCATATTTGTCCCCCTATATATATTGATCGAAGTCTTTTCGAACTTTATTTGCTAAATTATCACGCCTTGACTTAATAATGTCAATGTTCTGCAAAGGCCGGGTATGAGTCTCCTAGGACTTTTCACGAAACTTGATCTAGAAGTCGTCGAATGGACTGTCGACTTTTGTGACGTGTTTAGGGCGGAATCGGGCGGAAATGGACGGAAAGCGACGGCAAGTCAAATAAGTCGGTTGATGCCAGGACTATACCCGTAACCCTCTGATTTTCTTGGGTGATATGGGGTGGCGGGAGGATGTGGGAATCGAACCCACCCAGCCCCTTCGTCAGAAGCCGTGCTGGATTTGAAGTCCTGAGGGGCCACCAGATCCCATGCCCTCCCGGCGATCAAATCCTATTTGATTCGAATCCAATTTTCAAGTTCTCAAACATTTCTTAGTAGCCAATTTCCAGACGCAGCCGGGCGGACATCGGCGGGAAATAGCTCATCGCGTGCATATACGACTGATTACATCATTAAGGGTTTTGAGAAGCTGCCCGTTTCAAGGCGTCCCAATTCTTGATCTTGTAGCGCTTCATTATCTCTGGTCGGTTTCTCTGATCATCCCTGCTTCCAGAAACTTGATCGGAGCGATATAAATAGCCGCTTTTGATCAAGCCCAGCTTGAAATTTTGACTTAATTTGAATGGCCAACGAATTCGATAAAGATAACGACCGTTTTTATTGAAAAGATCATAAAACGGCGGAACGCGCGCGAGGCCTTGCCCCTCGTGACTGATTCGGCGGACATAGATGTTGCCCAGATCATCGCTCCTGATTTCGTCAAAGAATGGCCGGAGTTCGGGCCTTTCTTCCTTTTCGATGATGAACAGCGAATTCCCCGCCGAATTAGCGACATTCAACTTGTATTCGTAAGAATTGCCGAAAACCATCCGATCTTCCGATATGCAACAGAAATATAGATGCCAAGGTGACGGGACCTTTCTCGAAAATTCATCCGTCCCGGATGCACCTTGAGGCATGACAAACGTCGTGATCGTCTTCAGTTTCCGGCCGTCGGAGCTATAAAGGCCGAGCTCCTCCGGCCCGTAGGGAAGATATCCGGTATCAAGGACAAAATTTTTTTCTCTAGTAATCCCGATATGCATTCTTAAAAGAGGAGGATAAGGGATGTCCGTCCTTTTTTTTAGTTGCCCCTGATTATTAAAAACCTGGACCGAAATTGAATCATTCACGTAGAGGTTATCATCTGCATCCATCGCCATGGAAAACAGATTTAAAAACTCGCCTGGGTCGTAACCTCCTCGGCCGATCGTTTGAAGATACGTTCCGGCCTTATCATATTTTTTAATCTGACGACTGCCTATATCCAAAACGAAGATGTTCCCATATCGGTCGACCTGGATACCTTGAGGAGTAATAATTGAATTCTTGAACCTATATCTCTCGTCATCCTGCCGCCCAATACTTAAGTCCTCTTCTAATTCAAGGATGAGTTCGCCAAAGCGCGGTTCTCGAGGATTCTTGACGACACGAACGCCGGCCGGAGTTTCGATCGATTCTTTTAGAACCGACTTAGGAGCGACGCGGCATCCCGCCGAATATAAACAATAGAAGAAGCAAGAAAGGCTAAGCCATATCATCACTTTTTTTATTGACATCTCCGACGTCCCTCTAGCGTTCCCATTATACAACAAAAGTTATGCCCCTTTACCATTTACATATTCCAGCCACAAGACTCTCATTTTCGCTGGCATAGTTTTCAAGGATGAGGTCCTTACTTTTGTGTCACCTTCTTGCGTAACCCCCTACACACCCTGAAACAAAAATGTTCGGGTGTGAATAATTTGTGAATATTCATAAGGGACTCATAGGGGCTATGAGGGGCTTATAGGGGCCAAAATGAATACAAAAATGAATTGATATATAAGGCAATTTGCTGATTCTAAAGAAAATGCCTTAATGCTTGATTTCGGTTTTGAAGTCCAGAGGGGCCACCTGGCCTCATTTGCATACGAATCAAATATTTTCTAACTGCAAACTGATCATATGAATTCTATTTCTTCTTTACAGAAAAGGATTTTCAAGATTTTCTTAGACCTCACCAAATCAATAAACATGAGAAACACAACGCGAAGCTCATACAATTTCTTCGAATAGCCCCCCCGATTGCCAACTAAGACTCAGCTGATCCTTCAAATGACAGACTTCTCCCCGTGTGCCACTGGTGTGCCAAAAATCCGTGTGGACACGGCGTGGACAAAACCGCTAAAAATGGCTCAGTTTTGCTAACTCAGGCTGAAAAGAAAGTTGGGCTAACTGATTGATTTTTGAAGGAAAAAGGATTGACCCGTGTAGGACTCGAACCTACAACCCGCAGATTAAGAGTCTGCTGCTCTACCAATTGAGCTAACGGGCCATCGAGAAAGCTCTATTTTATTCAACCCTGGATTGCTTGTCAAACGCTGGTCATTGGCAGGCCGGAAACCAGGAAGGGCTACTTGTTCCGCTTATTCAAGACCAGACCAGCGCGCCGGCGCGGGGTCATCAAGTCTTTCCATCTTTAAAAGACGTGATACGGGCGGCAATTTTCCCATTCTTTTGCGCAAAATAGGAATATTGGGGCACTATACTCTGTCCCCTAAAGTATTGTTGGCACGAATCTGGCGTTTTTATTATCATGTAGACCATATACCTTCGAAAGGAGATATCATGATTAAGGGAAGAAGAGATTTTTTAAAGGGATCACTAGCGGCCGCGGCCGTGGCCGCTGCGTCGGGCCCCACGCTGTTACGGGCGGCGACTACATTTCCCGCCGGCCTCATCTATACCAAGGACGCCCCGGGACGGTGGGCCGGCAAAGAAGGCTCCCACGCCCCAAAGGTGGCTGTGGAGGGAAAGAACGTCAAGATCGTGACTCCCCATCCTATGAGCGAGAAGCATTTTATCGTCAGGCACACCCTAGTCACGCCGGATGGCAAAACCCTCGGAGAACAGACGTTCGCGAACACGGACACCGCGGCCGAATCCTCTTACCAGCTCCCCGACGGATATAAAGGTACGCTGTGGGCCACGAGCTTCTGCAATTTGCATGATTTATGGCTCACGGAATTCACGATCTGATTTTTTGGGGCGAGGCATCCTGTCCCTCTATTTCTTCAGCCAGGGACGTTTTAGTTTTTGGCAACGTGTTTTGATGGAGGGGAAATGTGGGGACAGGATGCCTCGTCCCCCATTTATTTAGCAGGTTAGAGCCGCCAGCTCTTTCATCATCTCGGGGCCGGCGATGAAGATGAGGACGTCCTTCTCGGCCAGCATCGTCGACTTGGCCGGATTGAAGGTGAACTCTTTGGCCCCACCCTTGCGAAGAGCGACCAGGAGGGCCCCCGTTTTCTCTCCGAGTTTCGACTCCTCGATCGTTTTTCCCGCCAGCTCGGATTGAGGCCCGACGGTCACCTCGTCGAAACGCAGGACGCGCTCCCGCTCGCGGAGCATCATGTCGAGGAACGTCGTCGTCGCCGGCCGGATCATCTCCGAGACCATGCGCATGCCGCCGATAAAGTTCGGCGAAATGACGCTGTCCGCACCCGCCTTGATCATCTTTTTGTGCGAGTTGAGATCGATCCCTTTGGCCACGATCCTCAAGGCCGGGTTCAGGCTTCTGGCGCTGAGGGTCACGAAGAGGTTGGCCTCGTCCGTGGGAAGGCAGGCGACAAGCCCCTTGGCCCGCTCGATGCCGGCCTTCTGGAGGACGGCGTCGTCGGCCGCGTCGCCGTGGATATGGACCGCTGCGCCGAGGGCGGCCAGTTTATCGAGCTTCTCCTTGGCCGGATCGACGACCACAAACGGCTTCTGTGTCGCGACCAATTCCTTGATGATGGACTGGGCGGTCTCGTCCGCGCCGCAGACGATATAGTGGTCCTGAAGCCGGGCGATTTCCTTTTCCATTTTTCTTCTCCCGAGGATGTTCTTGAGCTCCCCTTCCACGACAAAGGCGGTGATGGACGAGACGGCGTAGGCGATCGTCCCGAGGCAGAGGACGATATAAATGATGCCGAATGTGCGGGCGGCCGGATTGAGGCTGAGGTCGTGCACCTCGCCGTAGCCGATCGTGGCGGCGGTGATGACGGTCATATAGACGCTGTCGAGAAAGGACCATTCGCTGCCGCCGAAGATCTTGAATCCGGCGACGCCGACGGCGAAGACCAGGAGAAAGATGGAAAGGGAAACGAAGATCCTTTTTTTGCTGTTCATGATGATCAGCGGAACGCCGGGCCGAACATTCCTCCGGGCGATCATGTTTCAGGACGGGCGCCCGGATTTAATTTACCATAGATCGGGGAACAGATAAAGGCGCGGCCTTATGCGGTTGACCGTGCGCGGGTCCTATGGTATGAATGTAAACGAAATTAATACAAAGTCATCGCGAGGAGCGAAGCGACGCGGCGATCTCCAAAATAAAATTCTTTTCTTGGAGATTGCCACGCTCCCTTCGGTCGCTCGCAATGACAAATGAACAGTCTTTCATGGTCCAGACACTGAAGCATTACACGATCGAGAGCACTCTCGGCACCGGCGGCATGGGCATCGTTTACCTCGCCCGGGACACCAAGCTCCAGCGGCTGGTCGCCCTCAAGCTGCTCAAGCCGGAGCTCGTCTCCGACCCGAACAGAAAGAGCCGGTTCCTGCGGGAGGCCCGCGCAGCGGCGGCCCTCACCCACCCCGCTATCGCCCAGGTCTATGACATCGACGAGGTCGACGGGACGACCTTCATCGTCATGGAGTATATCGACGGCCGGACGATCGGCCGCCTGATCCGGGACGGCGAACTGGACCTCATCGGAGCCGTCGAGATCGCTTACCAGATCGCTGAAGGGCTGGCCAAGGCCCACGACTCCGGCATCATCCATCGGGACATTAAATCCGACAACATCATGGTCACGAAGGACGGCCACGCCAAGCTCCTCGACTTCGGGCTGGCCAAACTGCTCGAGGCGGACACGGACATGGATACGGCGGCGGCCGATCCCGCGGACCTCACCCGGACGAAAACCCAAGACAGGACCCAGACCATGCCCGGAGCGGTGATGGGGACCATCACCTACATGAGCCCCGAGCAGGCCCGGGGACAGGCCCTGAGCCCGGCCAGCGACATTTTCTCTTTCGGCATCGTCCTCTATGAGATGGTAACGGGAGAAAGACCGTTCAAAGGCGACACCCCGCTGGACACCATGCATTCGATCACCTTCGAAGAACCCAAACCGGTGACCCTGGTCAAAAAGAACATCACCCCTCAGCTTCACCGGATCATCACCCGCTGCCTGCGCAAGCGGCGCGAGGACCGCTATCCGAACGCCCATACCCTGGCCGACGACCTCAAAGGGGTGAAACAGGAGCTCGAGAGCGGGACAAGGACCGGACTGCCGGCCGGGACGCGTTTGTTGGGTTGGATCGAGTGGCTCAAAACGTCGTTCCCCTATGGTCCTAAGGGGGTGGCCATCCTGGCCGCCGCTCTCATCGTTTCGGCCGTTTTTTTGCTCACGAAGCTCCAATGGGGGAACATGATCGGGCCGGCGGTCACGTTTTTTTTCATCTACCGGGCCCTTCGGAACAAGCGGCAGCGGATGCTCAAGGCGTTCGTGAAAAAAGTCTCGGCC
>JBGOYP010000177.1:0-5696 GCA_041479785.1 Candidatus Aminicenantia bacterium
CGTCTGGTCTTTCTTTTTGTCCATGCCGTAGGCCAAGGCCGCGGCCGTGGGCTCGTTGATGATCCGGACGACTTCCAGGCCGGCGATCGTGCCGGCGTCTTTCGTCGCTTTCCGCTGGCTGTCGTTAAAATACGCCGGAACGGTAATGACGGCTTTTTCGACTTTTTCTCCGAGATAATCCTCGGCCGCTTTTTTCAACTTCTGCAGGATCAGGGCCGAGATCTCCGGAGGAGAATATTTCTTGTCGAGAGCGACGACGCGCACATCGCCGTTGTCCGCTTCGGTTATTTTAAAAGGGACCTGCTTGATCTCCGTCGGGACTTCCTTGGTCCGGCGCCCCATGAACCTCTTGATCGAATAGATCGTGTTTTCCGGGTTTGTGACCCGCTGTCTTTTCGCGACTTGGCCGACAAGCCGTTCCCCTTTGGGAGTGAACGCGACCACGGATGGAGTGGTCCGGCCGCCTTCTTCATTGGCGATGACGACCGGATTATCGCCTTCCATGATCGCGACAACAGAATTCGTCGTTCCGAGGTCAATTCCTATAATCTTCGCCATAATATATCCTCCTATTTTAGTGGATATATAATATAAAATATTAGTATGATATTGTCAAGTATTTTTCAAAAAAATTTATTTGTTTTATTTTAAATTAGATAGGATAATATTTGTTACTTGTAGATAATCGTATAATGCCCATCAAGATACGCCCAATATAAGCCCTGGGCATCTCTTTCGCTGGGCAGAACTAGGTCGATTCGGGTTAGACTCTTTCTCCGGAATACGGCCCAGACCGTCGTCAAAGGGTTGGAGACGATTCGGGATGCGCCCTTCCAGACGTTAACGAGCGTCGGCCAGAATCTCGCCGTCTTAGGCCTGACCGAGACAACAATGCCGTTTCCGAAATCCAAGCTGAAATGAACCGGCATGTCGTTGAGTTCGAGAACGCCGAGGTCGAGGGCATCCTTGGCCGTATTCGCGTCCTTATTCGCGCCCCCCTCTTTTCCCGGCGTAATGTTCGTCCGTTTTGGGCTTTTCAGCGCGCTCTTCTTTTTTAGCGGCAACCCTTTAAGGGGGACGGATTTTCCCCAGATCCTCCAGCTCGCGATCGGCCACGTTTTCAAGGTCATTCCGCGCGCCTTGAGGGCGATCGTCTTCGCCCTCATATTGATCATCATATAAGTGATCGGACGGTTCGCCAGGACGATCTCGCTTTCAACGAGCTTTTGATCGGGCGCCGACGGCGACTTATTTTGGCCGGACAGCGGGAGCGTCATTCCGAGGATCGCTCCAACGATCAAAATCCGTCGCGCCGTCATGATGCACTTCTCGTCCCGTTAATAAATATAAATCCGCGAACCCATCGGGATCATATGGAAAATTTCGCTCAAATCCGGGTCTCCGACCCGAACACAGCCGTGGGTGACGTTTCGCCCCAACAGCCTCGTGTAGAGCGTCCCGTGGATGAAAAATCCGGCTCCGAACCCGAGGGCGTAATCTCCGAGCGAATCATTGTCGATCCGCTCATTGTAATCGGCCGGCGGTTTTTCCCCCTCCTCGATGAAGGCCCAATCCGGCTTGATCCACGTCGGGTTGACCAGCTTCGAGGTTACGCTGAATTCGCCGCGCGGCGTGTCGAAGACCCACCTCCGCTTCCCGCCCGGCTCTTCCAGAATATCGCCGGAGCCGCACGAGACGATGGCTTCTTTCATCACCGTCTGGTCGTTTTTGACATAAAGCCTGTTGGCCGCGGTGTCGACGACGATGTAAAGGCTTCGCGGAGCCTGGGACTTCAGCCGATGGACCAGCTGCGCGACCTGGGCTGGAGTCAGCGGGGCTGTTTTTCCGGCCGTTATGGTAGCCCCCTTGGCCTCCTTGGACAATACGAATTTCTCAAGGGCGTATCCGGCGATCATCAACCCGACAATCAGGACCGCGGCGATCCCGAACGTCCACATCAGGATCTTTTTAATCATGGTTTTCGAACTTCTTGATCTCGGCGGCGATCGTGTTCTCGAGGCCCATGGCGCCGACGATCGTCACGGCCGTTCCGACCGAGGCCATCGAGAAGACGACGTCCATATCCTTATTTTCGAGTCCGATGCACCCTTTGGTCAAGTTGTCTTTCCCGCCGCCGTGGATTTCAATCGCCCCGCCGATGGATGCGTCGACGGGGACACGGCCGTTTTTCTTGGCTCGAGCGAACGCCCGGCGGTCGTCCTCGTTCGGATAGTCGATCAGCAGCGCTTTGTAAAACGTCCCTTCCGGATATTTTTTGACGATCCGGTATTTTCCTTCGGGAGTCGCTTCGTCTCCCGAATACAGCTTGTCGGACAAACCGTAGCGCCCCAGTCCGATATCGAAGCGTTCGACAAGAGCGCCGGCCGTGTAGATACTCAGTTTCCGCTCCAATTTATTCACGAGGATTACGGTCGTTCCTTGCTCGCGCGACTCGGCAATCGTCTCTTGAGCTTGGCTTCGCCAACGGTCGAGCTGGCCGTCGTCCAGATGCCGGGACAGGAGGGACGCGACCTTTTTTTCCGCGGTTCGGATGTTCGCTTCGCCCTCATCCAGGATCCTTCCCGCCTTTTCGAACTCGGATTTTTCAACGAGCAACCGGGATTCGCTGCTCTTGATATCGGCTTCCGCCAGCGCGCGCCGAACGTCGGCGTTTTCGTTGAAAAAATCGGTCATGCCCTTAATCCGGATGACGCGCTCCGTAAAGGCATCCAGACGCGAGGCCAAGGCCTTGGCCCGAACGGTTTTGTCGCGGCTGATCTTCTCGAGGAGAGCTGTTCCCAAGACCACGATATCCTGGAATTTTCGGCGGACGGGTTCATAATCCCGGAACCATCCGAATTTCGCGTTTTCTTGGTCGAGCGACCTCTGACCGTCGCTCAGGGCCTTTCGGAAGTCGTCATACTCGGGGAAGGCATAAACGGAGGCATCGGCCCTCCAGAGGTCCCGTTCGAGCACAATCGTCTCTCGGGCCTCCGGAGGGGCCGGTGGCGTATGACATGAGATCGTCAGAACGACGGCAACCGATACGTAAGTTCCGATTTTAGAAACCGAGCGTCTCAACGGAACTCACGGCCGGAGCCGGCGAACGCCGGAACTCAGCGGATTTTCTTGCCGGTGACCTTCTCGATCGCCGCGGCGACTTGGTCGGCGACTTTGGTCGCAGCGTCTTTGACAGCCTTGGCCTTGTCCTGAGCGGCAATATAGTCCTGGCCGTCGAGGGCCGTCTGGATGCCGGCGAACGCGGTCTTCGCACCTTCGAGGTCGGCCTTCAGGGCGTCGATGTCTTTCTTCGTGCCTTTTCCGGTCGGGGCTTTCTTCAATAGGGCTTCAGCTTGGTCAATGGCTGTTTTCGCTTCGCCTTGGAGCTGGACGGCCAGGTTCTTGGCCGCTTCGATCTTGGCAGGGAGGGCCGTTTTCAGGTCGGCAATCTTCGGCATAAGCGCGGTCAGCATGTCCTTCGCAGGGCCGAACTTCTTGAAGAATTTCTTGTCTTGGGCGGCGACTTCGTCGAGCGCCTTGGTCAGTTCGTCGTTGAGGCCTTTGAGCTCGGGTGCGGCATATTTGTCGCCGCCGGCCTTGGCCACCTCATCGATGGCGGCTTTGGCCGCATCGATCTGGGTCTGAGGCGCCTTGCAGCCCGAGAAAGCTACGGCGATGACCAGGACCAAAACAAGTGATTTTGTAAGACCTTTCATGAGCTTTTCCTCCTACAATCGGTTTCTCTCCCCTCTCGCTCCTGGACTTCCGCTTCACCAGGTGATTCTGAGGGCCAGTTTGGAGACCGAGGGCTCGGTATTCGTATCATAATCCGGAATTAAAGTCAAATACCTCGAGCCGATTTTCCAGCATCTATTTGTCGGGGTCGATGATATAACCTTCCTTCATGAGAAGCTGGACTTGACCGCGGGCCCCGCGGATCATGTCTTCGGCCATCTTGAAACGAACGTCGGCCGGGAAGTTGAACCGGGCGACGCCCTGTTCGATCGCTTTCGTTCCGACAGCCACGGCCTCGCGGGGAAAGACCTCCCATTCGTCCATGTTCGGGATAATATATTCTTCGTGGATCCCTTTGTCCTCGGCGACCTTGGCCAGCTCGTACGAAGCGGCAATGCACATTTCATCCGTGATCGTCTTCGCCCGGACGTCGAGGGCGCCGCGAAAGATGCCGGGAAATCCGAGCGAGTTGTTGACCTGGTTGGGGAAATCGGAGCGGCCGGTGGCGACGATTCGGGCGCCGGCCTCTTTCGCTTCCCAAGGCCAGATCTCGGGAATGGGATTGGCTTCGGAGAAAACGATGGCATTATGAGCCATGGTTTTGACCCATTCGGGCTTGATGGTACCGGGGCCGGGGGTCGAACAGGACACGAGCACGTCGGCCCCTTTGATGGCGTCGGGAACCTGGCCCTGTTTGCACTTCAGGTTCGTCTTGAGGCACATGTCCCATTTTTCTTTGTACTTCGCCTGGAGCGTTTCTCGGTCGGCGCGGTCCCGGGAGAGAATGCCCTTCGAGTCCACGAGGAGCATATGTTCAGGCCGGACTCCGGCGACCATCATCAGCCTCGAGATGGCGATGCCTGCGGCGCCCGAGCCGACGACCGCGGCTCTGACCTCGCGGATATTCTTCTTGACGATTTTGAGGGCGTTGACCAGGCCGGCGACCGTAACACACGCCGTGCCTTGCTGGTCGTCGTGCCAGACCGGAATTTTGCACTCGGCGCGAAGGGTATCGAGGATCTTGAAGCATTTCGGTTGAGAGATGTCTTCGAGGTTAAATCCGCCGAAGGAAGGCTGCAACGCCTTGCAAATCTCGATCAATTTGTCGGGGTCCTTTTCGTCCAGGCAGAGCGGGAACGCGTCCACGCCCCCTAAGTATTTGTAGAGCAGCCCTTTGCCTTCCATGACCGGCAAACCGGCCACGGGCCCGATATCGCCAAGGCCGAGAACCCGGGTGCCGTCGCTGATGACGGCGACGCTGTTCCATTTGTTCGTATACTCGTAGGCTTTTTCCTTATCCGCCGCGATCTCCTTACAGACGGCGGCCACGCCCGGGGTGTACCAGATGGCGAAATCGTTTAGATCCCGCACGCGGCACTTCAGCATGACGCCCATCTTGCCTTTATAATATGAATGAAGGCGCGGGGCGTCCTTGGACGGCTGCTCGGCTTTTTTGAGCAGTTCTTCGACGGTGACTTTTTTCATATGAATTGACCTCCTCAGAATAAAAAAGATATTTATTATATTCGTTCAGCCGGTAAAGTCAACGCGCGGGACAACAAGCTCCGGCCTCGACGAGCCGGCGCCGGCATGGTCTGGGGCCGCCGCGGTGACTATTTCAGAAGCTTGTCAAGGCCGAGCACGAGGTCGGCGTGGGCAGAAGCCGCGATATCGAGAACTCCCGTATCCATCCGGATGGCGTCTTCCGGGCAGGCCTCGACGCAAAACCCGCAAAAGCAGCAGCGGTTCAGGTCGATGATGAACGACGCGGGGACCTTTTGAATCTCCGGGTCGGCATCTTCGGCGGCTTCGATCGAGATGCATTCCGAAGGGCAGACAGTCGCGCACAGCATGCAGGCGACGCACCGGGGCTTTCCGTTCTCGCGCGCCATCAGACGGTGAAGACTCCGATGACGCGGCGCGAGCGGCTTTCGCTCCTCCGGATACTGGACCGTCACCGC
>JBGOYP010000178.1:0-5654 GCA_041479785.1 Candidatus Aminicenantia bacterium
CCGCCTCCCTGCTTAAAACATATTCAAACCGGGCTTTATTGTAAAGTGGGCCGATGCTACAATAAAGTGCGCGCCATGAGTGAACCAGGGCTCGAGGGCAACCGTCTGCTTCCCGCAGTCTTGATGCGCGCGAGCGCGCGGGTCTGCGACGGGATCGCCGCCCTCTTCGTTCGGGGCAGATTTACGCCGAACGCGGTTACCGTCCTCAGCTTTCTGGCCGGAGCGGCCTGCGGGGCCTTGATCGCCTGGGAACGTCCGTTCGCGGCCTGGGTCGCCCTTTGCGTCAGCGGGATCCTGGACGCCGTCGACGGCCGGGTCGCGATACAATCGGGCCGAAAAACGCGGTTCGGAGCGGTCCTCGATTCCACCCTCGACCGCTATTCGGAATTTTGTATCTTCGCCGGCCTGGCCTACCATTTCCGCGGCCGATGGACCGAGGGACTCGTCTGGGTGGCTTTTCTCGGCGCGATGATGGTCAGCTACACTCGCGCCCGGGCTGAAGCGACGGGCGTGGAGAGCCGGTTCGGCCTCATGCAACGGCCCGAGCGCGTTGTTCTCCTCGGGTCGGGCGTTTTTCTCGGCGCTGTTTTCAAGATCTTCGATGCAGCGATGGCCGTCGTGCTCGGCACCATCGCCCTCCTATCTCACATCACGGCCGGCCAGCGTCTTCTCGCCGTCCGGCGCGCCGAACCGAAGCCCCCGGGGAAAGGATGAGACCATGAGACGACACACGAAATCCTTCTCGGTCCCGAAATTTCTTCTGGCCGCGGCCGGACTCGGCTTGGTCGCCGCCGGCCTGGCCCTGGCGATTGAAACCGGCGAGGTCAAGGGCAAAATCACGGACGAGAAAGGAAACGGGCTGCCCCGCGTCGAGGTCGTCGCCTCGGGGCCCGCGCTCCAGGGAACGCGGGTCGTCATCGCGTCGAACGACGGAGATTTCCACATGCCCCTGCTCCCCGTCGGCAAATACACCCTAACCTTCAAACTCCAGGGGTTCAACACGGTCAAACAAGAGAACGTCATCATCCGCCTCGGCATGACCACAACCCTGACAGTGAAGATGCCGCTCGCCGTCCTTCAGCAGGAGGTCGTGGTCACGGCCGAGCCACCGCTCATCGACAAGACGTCCACGGACACGTCTTTCTATTTGAGCGCGACGGACCTGTCGAAGCTCCCGGCCCAAAACCGGACGATCATGGACGCGGTCAGATTGGCGCCCGGGGTCGCCGGCGTCCGGATGAACACGCGCCACGGAACGGCGGCCGAGGGCCAGCCGAGTTTCCGCGGCGAGGGCGCGGAAGGCAATGCTTGGATCGTGGACGGGCTGTCCATCAGCGGCGTCCGCATCAAGGACGCCGGACTGAAGCTCAACTACGATTCGATCGAGGAGATCCAGGTCATCTCCGATTCGTTCAGCCCGGAGTTCGGCTCGGCCTACGGCGGCATCATCAACATGGTCACCAAGAGCGGCAGCAACACGTTCCGGGGAGAAGCGAGCCTCGTCTTCCAAAACAGGAACCTCCAGGCGGCTCGGCAGTCGCAGCTCTCGATCGTCAGCGAACCCGAATATTTCTCGGACGCGAACTGGTACGTGAACCTGGGCGGCCCGGTCGTCAAGGACAAGCTTTGGTTCTTTCTGAGCGAGAATTACTACCGGAACACCCAGCAGACGCGCGACGGAATGTTCGATTACCTTGCCGTTCCCGCGGGCGAGAAGACGACGAGCAGCAACAACGCCTTCGCCAAATTCACGTTCGCGATTTCGCCCAACCATAATATCTCGGTCACGGCCATCTGGAACAAGTCCCTCCCGCTAAAGGGCGTGACGGGGTTGCCCGACATGAACGAGGAGAACAGGACCCAGGACCTCGTCTTGCGCGCCAACTACAAGGGCATCATCGACGACTCGACGTTCGTCGAAGCGGGCCTCGGCCGGGTCCGGCGGGAATCCTTCAGGCATCCCGTGGACGGCGACCTGGGCCCGGCCATGTATTACGTCGAAGACCTGGCTCAGAGCATCCACAACTCCTATGGCAACGTCACCGACAACGAAACGCGGCTCGACGCGAGCCTGAAGTTGACGAAATATTTCGAAACCGAGACCTTCGGCCACCACGAGTTCAATCTCGGGTTCGAATATTACCGGGTCTCGTCCGATTTTTCGACCGCGTTCAGCGGACAGGCCGAGGACCCGTTCCTCGGCAACGGGTATGACGCGGGGACGAAATATAGTTTCGACTCGTGGCGCTCCGGATATCAGACGCCGACAGTGCTTCGGGAATACGGGCTGTTCAGCTTCGTCAATTCGTCCAAAGGCATCGGTCTCTATGTCAAGGACAAAGTTACGTTCGACCGCTTCACGCTGATGGTCGGCCTCCGGAGCCAAACACAGCTCTGCTTGGGCGACAAGGGTCAGACCCTCTGGTCCTGGGGCGTTTTGGACTTTTTATCGCCCCGTTTTTCCCTGGCCGCGGACCTGACGAAGGACGGGAAAAACGTCCTCAAGCTCGGCTGGGGCCGGTTTTCGGACATAATCACGACCATGCCCCTGGGCTTCTTCAACCCGGGGTCCGGGCTCAAATACCGGGATTACGTCTGGACCGGGCCCGCCTCGCCGTCCGAAATCCAGCTCCACGACCCGTCCAACTGGAGTTTCTTCAACGAACCGCCGACGTATTCCTTCCAGGTCGCCCCGGGGATCAAACCCGATTTTCTGTCCCGGACCTTGGTCGAATTCGACCGCCGGCTGGGCCGGGATTGGGTCGCGAAGGTGCGCTATGTCCACACCAGCACCACGAACCTTCTCGAAATCCTGGCCTTGTTCGACCTAACCCCGCCCTTCTATAAATTTCTCTACGACAATTTCGAGCTCAAGCGCCGGGATTATTCGGGCCTGGAGTTCGAGCTCAACGGAAAAATCGGCGACCGGGTCTATATCAACGCCTCCTACGCGCACGCCCTCGCCCGCGGCACGAACCCCGGCCAGACCGAAACCGGCTCCTGGTCGCAGGAGGAAGGAAGCACGAACTTCATCGGCCTCTTCGGCAACCACATCGCCACTCCCAACTTTCCGGAGCTCGCGGACATCAAAAACATGTTCGATTACCTCTTCGGCGGGCTGGGCGGCCGCGGTATCGGCGACGAAGGCTGGTACGGAAAACTCCCCTACTCGATCGACCACGACGTCAAAATGAGCGCCATTTACAACGGGCCGTGGGACGTCTGGGTCTCGGCCGCGTTCGAATACATCTCCGGATACTACTGGGAAAAACTCGGATACGTCCCCGGCTTCGGAGGCTATTATTCCTTCCCCGAAGGCCGCGGTTCCAGGAAAACACCGGCCCACACGTATCTTGACCTCTCGCTGGAAAAAACGTTCCGGATCGCCGGGTCCGGCGTCTTCCGGGACGCCGGGCTGTCGGTCCGGCTGGACGTCTTCAACATGTTCAACAGTCAGATCCCGATTTCCTACGTCAAAGAGGACGTCCCAATCTTCGGACAGGTCTGGGGCCGGCAGCTGCCGCGACAGGCGCGCGTCTCGGCCAAGCTGAAGTTCTGAAACGGTTCTCGGGACGGCCCGGCCGGGGACGTGCAACCCCCCTTTTATTCGACGGTGACGGATTTCGCCAGATTACGCGGCTGGTCCACGTCCGCCCCCCGCTTGGCCGCGATGTCATAAGCAAAAAGCTGGAGAGGAACGACGGCCAGGAACGGAACGAGCAGAGGATGCGTCCGCGGAATGGGAAGAACGACGTCCACCCGCTCCCGCAGAGGGGCGTCGTCCTCAAAGCCCACGGCGAGGACGTATCCCAGGCGGGCCTTGATCTCGGCGATGTTGCTCAACATTTTATCGTAGACGCGGTCCTTCGGGACGATGGCCAACGTCGGCATGTTCTCGTCGATCAGGGCGATCGGTCCGTGCTTCATTTCCCCGCCCGGGTAGGCCTCGGCGTGAATGTAGGAGATCTCCTTGAGTTTGAGCGCGCCTTCGAGCGCCACCGGCATATTCACCCAGCGGCCGAGATACAGGAAATGCGAGAATGCCACGAATTGCCCGGCCAGGTCCTCGATGGCCTTGGCCTGGCTGAGGATCTTTTCGATTTTATGCGGGATGCGGTGGAATTCCTGGATGAACTCGAGGCCGGCCTTGGCGTCGAGCGTCCCCTGGGCCTGGCCGAGACGGAGAGCGAGAAGGGCTATGGCCGTCATTTGGGCCGTGAACGTCTTGGTCGCGGCGACGCCGATCTCGGGCCCGGCGTGGGTGTAAAGCGTTCCGTGCGCCTCGCGGGCGATGGACGAGCTGACCGCATTCGTCACGGCGATCGCCGCCGCGCAGCGGCCCTTGGCGGCGCGCAGCGCGGCCAGGGTGTCCGCGGTCTCGCCCGATTGCGACACGCAAACGACCAGCGTCTCCTTGTCGAGGATGAAGTCCCGGTAGCGGAACTCCGAGGCATACTCGACGTCGGCCGGAAGGCGGGCCAGAGATTCGATTAAATATTTCCCGACGAGTCCGGCGTGATAGGATGTCCCGCAGGCGATGATGACGGCCTTCCGGACGCCGGCGAAGACCTGCGGCGGAACGCCGATCTCGTCAAGCATCACCCGGCCTGTATCGAGCGAGGTCCGGCCGAGGAGCGTGTCGCGCACGACCTCGGGCTGCTCGAAAATCTCCTTGAGCATGAAATGCTTGAAGCCCCGCTTTTCGATCTGGAGCGGGCTCCACGAGATCCGCTCGACCGTCTTCGGGACCGGCCGACCCGCGAAGTCCGAAAACGTCGCGCCCGCGGCCGTGATCACGGCCATCTCGCCGTCCTCGAGAAAGACGATATTCGGCGTATGGCTGATGATCGGGTTGATGTCCGAGGAAACGAAATATTCGCCGTCGCCCAGGCCGACGACCGCCGGCGGACCGGATTTGGCGACGACGATCTTGCCAGGCTCGGAAGCGGACAGCGCGGCAACGGCGAACGCGCCTTCGAGTTCGGCGAACGCGGCCCGCGCCGCGGCTTCGAGCGAACCCGCGTAGTGTTTCTCGATCAGGTGGGCGATGACCTCGGTGTCGGTCTCGGTCTGGAATTTATGGCCCTCGTCGATCAGGCGACGTTTGAGCGTCAGATAATTCTCGATGATGCCGTTATGAACGATGACGATTTTTCCCGTGCAATCCTGATGGGGATGGGCGTTCTCTTCGCTCGGCCGGCCGTGGGTCGCCCAGCGCGTATGGCCGAGCCCGTACGACCCGGTGAGCGGCGTCTTGGCGAGGCACGCTTCGAGGTCGCTGACCTTGCCCTTGACCCGGCAAACATCCAGCCGGCCCCGGTCGACGACGGCGATGCCGGCGGAGTCATAGCCGCGGTATTCGAGTTTTTTGAGTCCCTCGATAAGAATAGGCACGACGCTTTTCGGCCCGATGTAGCCGATGATACCGCACATGGGACCCCCTCATCTGTTCGGGCGGCGTTTTCGGTCCTTCTTTTCCCGCTTACGTCGCGCCCAGTCTTTCTTCTCGACCTGACGTACGCGGGAAACGGCCAGCGCGTCCGGCGAAACGTCTTTGGTAATAACCGAACCGGCCGCGACGTAGGCGCCCCGGCCGACCTTCACGGGAGCGATGAGTTCGGTTCCGGACCCGATGAACGCTCCGTCTTCGATCA
>JBGOYP010000179.1:0-5644 GCA_041479785.1 Candidatus Aminicenantia bacterium
GCCAAACCCCGATTTTCAAATCGGGGTAAAAAGCGCCGCTCAGTATCAACCCTGAGCATACCCCGGGCTTCAGCCCGCCCTCATTTGCTTCGCGAATGAGGACTGCAAAGCCCGGGGAGTCGAATGGGTTGATTTTTCGTACACCCGGTGATACTATCGGACGGCGCAGGGAAAACGCCTCATGAACGAAGTCGAAGAACTCCTCAAGCTCGACCTCAAAGACATCCCGTCGTATAAGCCCCTTCTCCTCGATGACCTCCATCACGAGGCCTTTAAGAATCTCTATCTCGAGTTAGGCACCGGCTCCGTCCTCTATCTCCTCTCGCCGTCGTATTCCGTGTTGAACCCGACACCGAACGAGACGATTACCGATCTCGTCACGAAGAAGGAACCCGTCCTCGACTACGTCCGGGAGACCATCATCCAGGGCTTGGCCGCCTATTCCGCTCTGCTCGAGGTCAATAGCTATTTCGTCGAGCAGAACAACCATCTCCTTCTCGCCCGGTTGCGCGAACGGGACGCGGTCGGCCGCCGCTACGAGATCAAGTTCTACACCCATTCCCCGAACGAGCTCCTGACCCATTACGAGGACAAGATCTACATCGGCCGCGATTTTCTCGACCTCTACAGCTTCCGTCGGAAATATTTCGGCGTCCGGGACCATATCGCTTCGCTCCAGGAACAGTCCGGCAAACTGGACGGCCGGTCCGAGGAGAAATTAAAAAAGCCGCTCGAATATAAATCGTTCTTCCAGGAGATCCGGGAGTCGGTGAACGAGCTCAATACCGAAAGCGAGGCCATCCTCGAACCTCTGCCGCCCGTATTGGATTTTACCAAGCTCACGGAACAGGACCTTATCGACATTAACGCCCAATACCGGGCCGTCAACCATTACCTGATCGAGCTCCACGACGAGGTCGGCGAGTTCGAGAACCTTCTCCGGTTCAAAATGGAGATCGATTTCGTCCGCTACGTCACGAAATACAAAAAGGACATCACCAACCTGATCTCCTTCTTCAACATCAAGATCAACGGCTGCCTGTCCCAGCGCATATTCCGTTACCGGCACAAATAAAAAAGAGGCCGGACGTCGTCCGGCCCCCGTTGAACGCAGTCTCTCAGATCTTTCCGCCCGGGTGGCGAACTTCCTCGACCCGGATATCGCCGTTGCTCGTCGTGACCCGGATGGAGGGTTTTCCGGTCTCGCCCAGAAACGCCTTGATCAGGGACTGGCCGTTGGTCTCTTCGAGCGAAGGCCGGTCGGCGAGAGCCCAGAAGATCTCTCCGGATTTTGTCCGTCCCTCGAACGGAAACCGGCCGCCAGCCGGCCAACCGAAACGGACGTTGGCGTAGGTCGCCCGGACGTCGATCGGCCCGGTCACCGCGGCGGGTTCCAGGGTCAGGTCGCCGTGGCTCAGGACGATCGTCGTTCGTCCTGTGAACCCGCGAAGCGAGACGTTCCTGTACGTGGACCCGATCGTGATTTCCGCGGCGGCGACGGCCTCCGCAGAGATCTCGCTGTTCGGGCTGTCGATCGCGAGGTCGCCCTGGACCCCGTTGACTTCGATCCGCGCGTACCGGTCGGCGATATCGAGCCGGCCGGTCAGCGTTTTCGCTATGATATCGCAATGATGGGCCCGGACCGTGACCGGGCCGGTTTCGGTCAGGACGATCGGTTCATAGGAGTTCTCGATGCGGGCGTCGCCGCTCAGACCGATGCCCGTGATCTTGGAGTGAGACCCCTTGACGTCGACCGTCCGGCGCACCTTTTCGAGCCGGAGCTCCCCGTAGCTGTGCGCGACGGTGCACGTCCCGGAGACGTCCGCGACCGACACGTCGCTGTGGGGACCGGTGATCCGGCAGTCGCCCTCGATGCCGCTGATGGAGATGTTTTCGTAGCTGTTTTCGATCGCGAGGGAACCGGCAATCTCCGAGGCCCGGACTTCGCCGTGCGGGTTGCCGATATCTGTCGGGCCGGTCCGAGCAACCTTGACCGGTCCGTAGGAATTCCGGACCCGTACGGCCGTTTTGGCCGGCAGGGCGATGGTGAAATGCGTTTCGAAATTCCGGCGCTTGAATTCGTCGCGGTTGGTCGCGAGGCGGAGGGTCGCTCCGGTCCGCGTCACGAGCATTTTCAGAAGGTCGGCGTCCTTCCGGGCCGCCTCTTTAGATTTTCGATAGAGCGTCTTTTTAAAGGTGACCGTGATTTTGTCCGTGTCTCCGCCCCGGACGTCCACGCTTCCGTGGGCGTTCATCACCTCGAGTTCGGCGGGCAGGGGAGAGGGAAGGACCTGCGTCTCCTCGAATTCGAACGCGTCCCAGTTCCCGAAGACAAACCCGTCAGGGCCTTCCCAGGTGAGGTCGAGCTGGCCCGTTTTGCCGTAGTAAATGAGGACGCCGACGCCGATGATGAGGATCGCAAGAAGAATCTCGCGGAATTTCATGATCACGCCTGCGGCGGGGAGGCGGGTTTGTCTCCGCCGGGTTTCTCCTGTTTCTCTTGAAGTCCGGCGAGGAGCTTGGACGCGCCCCACACGATCAGGATCACGGGCCAGAATTTCCAGGCGTAATCCCAGGCGTGGACGTCGAGTTTCTCGAGCAGGAAGATGACCCCCGCCGCGATCAGGATGACGCCCCAGAATAAAGAATCGCGTTTACGACGATCGGCCATGGTATTCTCCTTTAATCTTTTTTCTTGACGGAGTAGTCGAAGATCATTTTGATCCCGACGATGATGACGAGGACGGGCCAGAAGTCGAAGATCCGGTCATAGTCGAGGATGTCGAAATTGGCGAGAAGGAAGATCGCCCCCAAAACCATGAGACCGAGCCCCCAGAAAACGGAACCGGACTTCGGCGCCGGCTTGGCCGATGCGGGCACAACCGCGGCCGCCGCGGGAGCGCCGGGTGCGCTCTGAGCTTGGAGGTTGATCGACTTGGCCGTCTGAACGGCCTCGATGATCTGAAAGAAATAAAACCCGGCCAGGATCAAGCCCGGAAACGGCTGTCCGCCGTGGGGTTGGAGAGAGATTAGTCCGGCGAAGATGATGAAGTACAGAATGCCTTTCATGTATTCGCCGTTGTAGATCTGGCCGATACCGGCAAAAATTCCGGACAGGATGCCGGCCGCCGCCGGCGATTTCGGCGGTTTCTTGTAGGTCACGTTGTTTGTCATAGTCTGCCTCCTGATGATGTTTTTATTTCGGTTGTCCCTCGTTTCGCTTCAGGGGATTGATCTTCTCGAGCGAAACAAGGACGTTCTCGGCATAGCCGCCCAGGGCGTCGGTGACTGTTCCGGCCTGGGCATAAATCTTTTCGATCGTCCCGACACCGCGGTGGAACAGCCGTCCGACGGCATTGTTGATGTATTGCTTGTCCGGGTTGAACATATAGAAGGAGAAGAGGACGAGGACGAGCGACGCCGCGGCGAACACGGGCTGAAGCGACGGTTTCAACACCCATTCGGGAAGCGCCAGGAATCTCTTTTTTCGGATGGGGATCGCCCGGAGCCTGGTTCGAAGAGCGGGACTGAGCTCGACTTCGGGAAACGCCGCCAGCGATTCCGTTGCCGCTTTGAGCAGCCCGAGAAACTCGTCGCATCCGGGGCATATCCGGAGATGCTCTTCGACGAAGGCCAGGTCTTCAGCGCCCAGCTCACCGGCCGCGTAAGCCGCAAGGAGGTTTTCGGTCCGGTTACATGACATGGGCAGTCTCCTTTCGGTCCCGGAGGACCTTGGCGAGCAGAGTCCGGCCGCGGAAGATCCGCGACTTGACCGTTCCGACGGGGAGGCTCATGATCTCGGCGACCTCTTCGTACGTTTTGCCCTGGATCTCGTGGAGAATGACGGCCATCCGTATATCTGACGGGAGAAGGTTCAGGCCGCTCCAGAGGACCCGCCGGGTTTCTTCCAGAGCCAGGTTCTGTTCCGGGTCGTCGGCCGATGCGGCCGTCGAGAGGTGCTCGTCGAAGTTGTCCCGCCGATTTTTCTCCCATTTCGTCCGGCGGTATTCGTCGATCAGGTGGTTCTTGGCCAGGGTCAGGAACCAGGCGGCGAAGTTCTTACCGAAATCGTACTTGGGAAGGGCACCGTAGAGTTTGACGAAGATATCCTGGGTCATGTCCTCGGCTTCCTGGAAGCTTCCGGCGAACTGGTAGGCCATGTTAAAGACTTTTTTAGAGAAGAGGTCCACCAGCATATGCCAAGCTCCTTCCTTGCCGTTCAGGCATTCTCGGATCAGCGTTTCCAATGTCACTCACACCATCCCGATAGACGAGATTTCCCGGGCGAAAGTTCCATGTCGGGAGGTGCTTTTCTCCGGGGGCAGGAATCCCGAACGGAGTTCGATTCCGACGTTCGATCGGACCATCCCAGGGATGTCATTTTTTCCGAGCCGGAAGGGATAGGCTGTCGAGTGTATTTCCTTTAATATCAATAATATTTAAATCGATCCGGTCGCCCAAGACTTCGGCTCGGATGGTCGAATCCGGCGGCGCGCCGAGCACCGGGAATGAATTTTTGCCCGCAGCAGGAAGGACCTTATATAGACGGTGAAAATGTCCGGAAAGGACGAGGTCGACGCCGCCGTCATTGAAGATAGGGACCCAGAGGCCGGATAGTTGTTCGGGCGTATAGCCGGCCATAGCCGGGGGGATATGAACGATGACGACGCGGAAGGGGGCGTTTCGGAACCTCTCGGTTTGGACCTCTTTTTTGAGCCATTCCGCCTGCTCCCGTCGATAGGCGTCGAACGCAACGAGTCCGGCGTAGACGGGAGAATCATCGGATTTATCCTCTCCGGAGTCGAGGACGACGAAGTGAACCGGGCCGTGGTCGAATGAATAATAGAACCGTCCGTCGCGCGGCGGAAAATATTCGGAGAGATGGCGGGCCAACGCACCGCGCGTGTCATGATTCCCTCGGACGTAGATGAACGGCGTCGAGGACGCGAACCGGCGGACGGCCGTGTCGAGGAAGCCATGAAAGATCTCGTCCTCGTTGGAGACCGCACTCAGGGTGTCGCCGTTAAAAAACAGGAGGTCGGCGTTTTGCGTGCCGGGGAGTTGAAGCAGACCGTCCAGCAAGACGGAGTCGCCGTGGAGATCCTGAAAAACCTGAAAGGAGAATCCGGGTTTCTTGGCGTCTAGTGTCCGGAACGTCCGCAGGTCGCCGACCGCCGTCGGGCCATAGATCACTTCATAGGGCTCGAACTGGAGAATCTCTTTTGAAACGACTCGGTAGACGACCTGTTGGCCGGGTATGAGACCGTTGATCGTCACCGCGTGGCGCTTTGTGAAGGCCTCGACGAGACCGTCCCGGGTGCTTTTTGCGACCTTGACCAGGCTTCCGAACTTCGGGAATGTTCGCGGGCTTTCCCCCGATCCATATTCCACCCAGGAAGTGCTGTTTTTGTTCGTAAACCATACGACCGTAACCGACGTCTCGGTCGGATTTTGGAGATACGGCCCGTGAACGATCGCGAAGTTTTCTTCGGCAAGGGCTCGCCCGGGGCAGGGGGCGACCGCGAAGAGGATGAGAGCGACCAGAAGACGACCCCATGTCAAACGTCTCATGTCAGGAACCTCCGGAGGCATGACTGGATGCGCCTCCGTATTCTTAACAAAAGCCTCGCGGCCGGTCAAATCC
>JBGOYP010000180.1:0-5595 GCA_041479785.1 Candidatus Aminicenantia bacterium
CGTTGATGAGGATCTGCCCCTCGGTCGGCAGGATCTCACGGAAGATCGTCTTGAGGAGGGTCGTCTTGCCCGAGCCGCTCGGCCCGGTGATGAAGCAGAACTCGCCTTTCTTCACGGAAAGGCTGATGTCGGAGAGCGCCCAGAAGGGTTTCTGGTACTGCTTCCAGACGTGAAAAAGCTCGACCATCCGGGGATGATTATAACAGAAAGGTTTTCGGGACACATCCGAAAATCATAAAAAGGGGGAGGGGCCTGTCCGAACCGTCGTCAACGGGCGAAGAGAAACATCAGCCAGCCGAAGAGAAGCGCCCCGCCGACCATGATGAGGAACGACGTGAGGCCATAGCGGAGCCGGGCTTTCCGGCCTTCGCGGCGGAGGCAGGAGAGCACGACGGCGACGAAGAACGCGTAGACGACCATCGACAGGAAGTGGCTTTGGAACATCAGGATTTCTTTCCGAGGGCGATGTCGAAGGCGTCCAGGGCGATGAGATAGTTCAACAGTCCGGCCCCGGCGATGTAGGCCGTGCCGAACTCGAAGGTCATCCGTTTCAGTTCGCCGACCCCGACCGGAAGGACCCGGGACAGCAGATAGACCGCGCCGTTGCCGATATCGGCGAAAAAGGCGAGGATCGTGAGCGGGTTTTCCGTCTGGAACGGATAGATCCGCCCTCCCATCATCAGGCCGAGGCCGGTCATGGCCAGGATCGAGGCGAGGAAAACGAACCCCCGCGCGTATTTTTTTTGGATGATGTGGCCCAGGCCCGGAATAAGCCATCCCGCGACGAGAGCCAGGACGCTTTTCATGGTCATGAAAGAGCGCCATCTTAACAAAAACGGGCGAAAATGTAAAATAGAGGCGTGCCCGAACTTCCCGAAGTCGAGACGGTCGCGGCCGGCCTGCGCCGGACGATCGTCGGCCGCGTCATCCGGGGCATCCGTCTTTATCGGCCCGAGCTCGTCCGGGACGGCCGCGCCGCGGACCTCCGGCCGTTCCGCGACGCCGTCGTTCTCGGCGTCCATCGTCGCGGGAAGATGCTGGTCATCACGTGCGCGGGCGACCGCGCCCTCGTCTTTCATCTCAAGATGACCGGCCGGTTCGTCTGGGAAGCGAGCAGCGTCCCTCGGGACCGGCATACCCATCTTGCGATCTCCTTCCTTGGAAAACGGCGAGAGTTGCGGTTCAGGGACGTCCGCAAATTCGGGTTCGTCCGCTGCTTCCGGCCGTCCCGGGCCGAAACCTGTCCCGAACTGGCTTCGCTCGGGCCCGAACCCCTGGAGCTCGAGCTCGAGCAGTTTTCCCGGCGGCTCGCGGAGCGGAACGGGCGGCTGAAAAGCCTGTTGCTGAATCAGGCTTTCCTGGCGGGCATCGGGAACATTTACGCGGACGAGATGTTGTTCGCGGCCCGCCTCCATCCCGAACGGCGGGCGTCCTCCCTGAGGACGGCCGAGCGCAGCCGTCTCTGGTCGGCGATGCAGGACATACTCCGGCGGGCGGTCGCGGCCGGAGGCTCGACCGTCCGCGACTACCGGACGACCGAAGGACACGACGGGCGGTTTCAATTCGAGCATAACGCCTATGGCCGGACCGGACAACCGTGCTCTCGCTGCGGCACGCCGATCCGGCGGAACGTCATCGGAGGCCGGTCGAGCTTTTTTTGCCCGAAATGCCAAAGACGGATGTCCCGGCCGCGCGGAGAGCTCCCCAAAAATTGACAAGCCCCGGAGATTCGCTATAATGAGGATTCCAACGGCTGTTCCGTTTCAAGGGCGGGAACAACGCCACCCCTGCCGAAACCGAAGGAGGACGTGTCGTGGATAAAAACAGCTCAGGCTCCGGCGCTTCTCGATCGGCCCAAGAGATCCTTCGCTTCGCCGTTAGGCGCGAAGAGAAAGCCGCGCATCTGTACAGCGAACTGGCCGAGAGGTCGACGGCGCTCGGCGCGAAAGCGCTTTTCCGTGAGCTCCAGGACGAGGAGGTCAAGCACACCGCGCTGCTTGAAGAGATCGCTTCCGGACAGAGCGAAGTCATGGTCCTTCATCCCCTGCCTGACTTGAAGATCAGCGATTATCTCGTCGACGAGCCGATCTCGGCCGAAAGCCATTTCCAGGAGATCCTCATTTTCGCGGCCAAAAAAGAAGCCCACGCGTCGGCCCTTTATTCCGTGTTGCAGGACCACGCCGTCAATCCCGAACATCGGCGCCTGTTCGAATTTTTGGCCCAGGAGGAGAAACGGCACAAGCTGCGACTTGAACAAGAATATGAACGGCATGTCCTCGAAGAGGATTGAGAGGCCTCGAGCGATTCGCTGCGGTTGAAAGGAGAACCGCCATGGAAAAATGGGAATGCACGGCCTGCGGTTATATTTATGACCCCGGCGTCGGCGACCCCGAGAACGGGATAGCGCCGGGCACGGCGTTTGAAGACTTGCCGGAGGATTGGGTCTGCCCGCAATGCGGCGTCGGCAAGGAGTATTTTCAGAAAGCGGAGTAGCGCCGGACCGGCTCGCATCGGCTCTGCCATGAACATCATTATTGTCGGGAATGGACTCGCGGGAACGCTCGCGGCCAAGGCCTTGCGGGAGATGGACGAGCGGGCCGAGATCGCGATCTTTGCCGAGGAGCGCTATCTTTATTATCCCCGGCCCAACCTGATCGAATACGTCGCCGGGACTCTTCCCCGAAACCGGCTGTTCGCGTTTCCCGAACGGTGGTACGGCGAGAACCGGATCGACGTCAGACTCGAGACGCCCGTCACCCGGCTGCATCCGGGCTCGAGCGAAGTCGAGACCGGAGACGGCCGCCGCGTGGCGTTCAGCGCGCTCCTCCTAGCCAACGGAGCGTCTTCCGCCGTTCCCCCGATCCAGGGTACGGCGAAGAAGGGCGTTTTCACATTGCGGACGCTCGACAATGCCGAAGCCATCCTGGCCCACTTGGCCTCTCACCCCCGTGTCGCGGTCATCGGGGGCGGTCTCCTCGGACTTGAAATCGCCCGCGCTTTGAAAATCCGGGGTGCGGACGTCGAGGTCGCCGAATTCTTTCCTTTTCTTCTGCCCCGCCAGCTCGACCCTCGGGGAGGGGAGATCCTCAAAGCCGAAATCGAAAAAATCGGGATCCGGGTTCGTTTGGGGGTCGTCACGGAGGAAATCCTAGGCGGGGACGAAGTCCGCGGACTGAGATTCAAGGACGGCACGGAGCTCGACGCGGACATGGCCGTCGTCGCGGCCGGCGTCCGTCCGAACATCCGCTTGGCGCAGAATGCCGGGCTGAAGACCGACCGCGGCCTCGTCGTCAGCGACCTGCTCGAATCGAGCGCTCCCGGGATCTTCGCCGCCGGCGACGGCGTCCAGCACAGGGACCGGGTCTACGGCATCATCCCGGCCGCGTTCGATCAAGCCCGCATCGCCGCGGCCAACGTCCTCGGGCAGCAGAAAAAGTATGAAGGAACCACGCCCGCGAATACCTTGAAGGTGGCGGGCATCCATCTGACCTCGGTCGGGCTCGTGAATCCCGAAGGCGCGGATTATGAGCATCTCCGTTTCGAACGTCCCGAAGCGGGAGTCTACAAGAAAGTCGTTCTGCGCCAGGGCCGGGCCGTCGGCGCCGTCTGGATGGGCACCAAGACCGGGGTCAACGGAATTACGCGCGCGGTCCTGCAACAAGCCCCTCTCGAAAAATGGAAACGCGATATCTTCGAAGACGCCTTCGATTTCTCCGTCCTATGAACCGCCGTTTCGTTTTCGCCGCGTTGCTGTGCGCCGCGGTGGCGCGCCCGGGAACGGCCGCGGTCCGGGTCAGCGGATACGCTTCGGCGGACTATCTCAAAGGCCAACGCCAAAGTCAGTTTTCGCCGGGGACGTTCACGAACCTCCGCGCCGGTGTTCTCCTGTCCGGCGAATTCGCGACGCGGTTCACGTACGGGATCGAAGCCCGGGCAGTCGACGGTTCGGAGTTTGACCTCGACCAGGCTTGGGCGGGATTCGCGGCGTCGGACGCGTTCCAGGTCCGGGCCGGGCTGTTTCTCGTCCCGTTCGGAGCGTACAACGAAGCCTCGCGCGCATTCCAGACGTCTCTCGTCGCGGCGCCGCTGCCCGTCTCCGATATCTATCCCGAGAGCTGGCGGGATATCGGCGTCCTCGTCGAAGGCAAGTTCGGATTTCTCCGGTACGCGGCCTTTATCGGCAACGGCCTGGCCGAAGCCGAGGACTTCCGGTCTGGCCAGCAATTCGGGGACAATAATTTGGACAAAGGCCGCGGCGGCCGGGTCGGACTTCTCCTCGGTCAGGGTTTCGAGGTCGGCGTCTCGTACTATTCCGGCAAAGTCGACGCCGGGAACGAGCGAAGCCTGGCGCTCACCGGTTTGGATGCGTCATGGTCGAGCGAATCGATCCATCTGACGGCCGAATATATCAAGGCCGCCGTGGATAATCCGGCTTCGTACGGCCGCGGGACCGCCGAAGGTTTGTTCGTCCTCTGTTCGTTCGATATCGGGTCGACCAGCGTTCTTGTCGCTTATCAGAAATATCGCTCCGATGACCCTTTTCACGGCGCCGGCTTCGCGGGTCCGTTTGCCCCCGGCCTCGGCCTCCAGGACAACCGTCGGACCTGGGCGGCGGGTCTCGTCGCGACGCTCGCCCCCGGTTTACTCCTGAAGGGCGAATATGATTTTAACTCCGAGAACGGTCCCGAGGTCGCGAACAACGTCGTCCGCGCCCAACTGGCCTTTCATTTCTAGCGAGGAGCCCATGGCCAACATCGTGATTCTCGGAACGCAGTGGGGAGACGAAGGCAAAGGCAAGATCGTCGACCTGCTCACCCCCGCGTTCGGCGTCGTCTGCCGATATCAGGGCGGGCATAACGCCGGTCACACGGTTTATCTCCACGGCCGCAAGATCGTCCTGCATCTCATCCCTTCGGGGATTCTTCATCCCGAGACGCTCTGCCTCATCGGCAACGGGGTCGTCCTTGACCCGAAGGCCTTTCTCGACGAGATCGCGGCGCTCAAAGCCGTGGCTCCGATCCGGGCCGAGAATATCGCCGTCAGCCGGAACGCCCACCTCATCCTTCCGTACCACAGGATCGTCGAACGCTGCGAGGAAGATCGCCTCGGGGACCGAAAGATCGGGACCACCTGCCGGGGCATCGGCCCGGCGTATGAAGATAAGGCCGCGCGGCGCGGCATCCGGGCCGGAGACCTGCTTGAGCCGGACGTCCTCCGCGACAAAATCGAGCATAACTGCGAAGAGAAAAACGCGTTCTTCACCAGCCGCGGGCTTCCGACGGTCGACGCCCGGGCGATTTTCGAAGAGTACACGGGCTATGCCCATGCCCTGCGGCCGTACATCCGCGACGTCGCTCGGCTTCTCGCCGACGCGATAGCCGCCCGCCAGCCCGTTCTGTTCGAGGGCGCGCAGGGCGCGCTGCTCGATGTCGACCACGGCACATATCCGTTCGTGACGTCGTCGAACGCGACGGCCGGAGGCGTCTGCACGGGCCTGGGGGTCGGGCCCACGGCGATCGACGCGGTTCTCGGCGTGACGAAAGCCTACACGACCCGCGTCGGGTCCGGGCCGTTCCCGACCGAGCTGACCGACGA
>JBGOYP010000181.1:0-5558 GCA_041479785.1 Candidatus Aminicenantia bacterium
CGCGCGAGGTCAAACGGATCGCCGAAGCCCATCGCAAGTATCGCGAAACGATCCCCGAGCTCAAAGGGAAGAATATCCCGGTGGCGCTCGAAGAGTGGAATTACTGGTACGGGCCGCATATTTACGGCGAACTGGGGACGCAGTATTTCCTCAAGGACGCGCTCGGGGTCGCGGCCGGATTGCATGAGTATTTTAGGCAGAGCGATATTTTCTTCATGGCCAATTACGCCCAGACCGTGAACGTCATCGGCGCGATCAAGACGTCGAAGACGGCGGCCGCGTTCGATTCGACGGGGGTTGTGCTGGAGCTTTACCGAAATCACTACGGAACGATTCCGGTCAAGGTGACGGGCGCGCCGGCGCCGCTCGACGTCGCGGCGGCATGGACGGACGGGAAAAAGACGCTGACCCTGGCCGTCATTAACCCGACGAAGACGGCGCTCACGCTTCCGATTTCGCTCAAAGGCGTGGGCGTGCCGAAGTCGGCCAAACTCTATTTGGTCACGGGGGCTGACGAAATGGCGTGCAACGTTCCGGGCAAAGAGCCGGGCGTCGCCGTCCGCGAAATTCCAAACGCGCCGTTCGGAAACCGACTGACGCTTCCCCCGCTAAGCGTTTCGCTCTACGAAATTCGATAGGCGGGGTTAATCGACGGTGCGCTTGCCGGCTTTCTTGAGATAATACTGGTCCTTGATCCAGTCGTAGGTCTTCTTCAGGCCGACGCGGAGCTGCGTGTCGGGCTCCCAGCCCAGGACCTTCTTGATCATCGCGTTGTCGCTGTTCCGGCCGTGCACTCCCTGCGGCGCGGTCAGGTCGTATTTCCGTTTGATCGCGACGCCGGAGATCTTCTCGATGATCGAGACCAGCTCGTTGACCGTCACCAGCTCGCTCGTGCCGAGGTTGATCGGCGTCGCGATGAGCTCCTCGCAATGCGTGACCCTGTCGATCCCCTTGACGCAGTCGTCGATGTACATGAAGCTCCGTGTCCTGGTCCCGTCGCCCCAGATCTGGATCGTCCGGCTGCCGTCGTCGATCGCCTTGATGATCTTGCGGCAGAGGGCGGCGGGGGCCTTCTCCCGGCCGCCGTCCCAGGTCCCCCACGGTCCGTAGGCGTTGTGGAACCGGGCGATGAACGTCTTCATCCCGCGCTCTGCCCAGTATTCCTGGCAGAACATCTCGGAGATGAGCTTCTCCCAGCCGTATCCGCGCTCGGACATGGCCGGGTAGGCGTCGCTCTCTTTCAGGGCGCGGACGTTCGGGTCTTTTTGGAGGTCGGTGTTGTAAACACAGGCCGACGAGGAGTAGAAATACCGCTCGCATCCCGCCCGGTAGGCCGATTCGATCATGTGGGTGTTGATCAGGACGCTGCGGAGGCATTCGATCCGGAACCGCTCGATGAAGCCCATCCCGCCCATGTCGGCCGCGAGCTGATAGACCTCGGTCGCGCCTTCGACCGCCCGCCGGCAGTTCTTTTCGATGCTCAAGTCGAGGCACAGGCATTCCACCCCCGGGACGCGCTGGTACCATTCGGGGAGCGGCTTCTTATCAATGGCGCGGACTTTCGTGAACCCCTTGTTGACGAAATAGCGGGTGAGATGCCCGCCGATGAATCCGCCGGCTCCGGCGATGACGATCTGGCTGCTTTTGTCGGCGGCTGGCATTGCGGCTGCTTTTTTAGTCGGCATGCGTTCCTCCTGGCCCGATGCTGGGTGCTGTCCGTTCGGAAATGTACTAAAAGCCCCGCCGTCCGTCAAGAATTGACTCTTCATTGTTCCTTCGTTAGCCTTCCAACCACCGAGAGTCGGGGGCTATGTCTCGATGAAGTGCTCGAAGGTCGTCAAGAGGTCGCGGCAACTCATGATGCGGAGAGTCACCGGGCCGAACCGGCGAACGTAGGGGGCGCCGGTTATCGGACAGACAAGGTAGTTTAAGCCCTTCCGATAACTCTCGCGGAAAATAGTGAGGGATTCCGGATCAAAACGCTCGGGATTCACCTTGCATTCGATGGCGTCGACCTCCCGGCCGCGGCGCACGACAAAATCGACTTCGCGGTCCGATTTGTCACGCCAAAAATGTAATCCTTCTCCGCCCGTAGCCGCGCGCAAGGTGTCCAGAACAAGATGTTCCCAGAGAAGTCCGCGATCATCGTCGCGGATGTCTTTCCATCCCCGGATATAAGTCACAAACCCGGTGTCAAACCCATAGACCTTGGGCCGCCGAACGAGCTCTCGCCTGGCGCCGCCATGAAAAGGCGCCAGCGGGAAGAGCGCGCAGGCGATGGTCATGGCTTCAAGGTAGGCCTTGACCGTGGGGCGGCTGAGGTCGCATTCGCGGGAGAGGGCCGAGTAATCGGCCTGTCCGCCGCTCTGCCGGAGCATCAGACGTAAAAGATTGAGAAAGCCTCCGCGCTCCCGGACCGCAAAGAGCTCTTGGATATCTCGGGCATAAAAGCTGTCCATCCATTCGGAGAAAAGAGTCTCGTCCTTGACCGAACTTAAAAGGAATTCCGGGAGGCCGCCGTTGAGCAGCCGGCGGTCCAGGTCGTGGATGCCAAAATCGTTTTCGGACTCGGTCCAGAGGACAGGGGACAACAGCAAAACGTGCTTGCGGCCGGCCAGAGTATCTCTGAACTTGCGTGTCGCAGCCAAGGTGGAAGACGCCGTGGCCAGGATGCGGAGCCCGGGGAAGGCATCCGAGGCAATCTTAAGAACGCCGCTGGGGTCGTCTAAACGATGGATTTCGTCCATAACGATCACGGCGTCCTTGGGTTGAGCCCGGTAGAACATCTCCGGATCATCCAGGCGGCGCGCATCGGAGGGCAGATCGCAGTTCACGTAGACAGTGTCAGGCAACATTCTGGCGAGAGTCGTTTTCCCGACCCGACGGACTCCCGCCAGCCAGACGATCGGACGTTTTTTCCAGGCGGAATGAATGCGATTGAGCCAATAAGGGCGCTTTATCACGAATTTATATTTACCATCAGGACGTCCAAATGTCAATTATAATTATGACTCTGTCTTTCACAAAGATGCCAGTCTTTTCCGGGCGTCCTCGAGCTCGGGAAGGCCGGGATCGGCGTCCTTCCAGAGGTTAAGGAATTTGCGATAGTTCTCGACGGCCTTGGCCTTTTCCCCTTTTTGCTCGTAGATCTTTCCCAGCATATAGAAAGCTTTGGCGTAGATATCCCCGAACGTCCGGCGCCCGATTGTCAATCGTGCGATCTCTTGATATGTGCCGACGGCCTTATTGAGATCCCCGGCCTTATAATAAGCCAGGGCCAGAGGGTAAACGAAAAATGCTCTGTCGTCCAACCAACCCCCATTATAAATTTCATATTTAGGGTATAAGACACTGACCCGTTCAAGCTCCGGCAGCGCTTTATTAAACCGGCCCCGCTCGATCTCGATCCATCCCGTCAGGAGGTGAGAAAAATAGATGGCCCTGGTAATTCCGGCCATTGTCTTTGTTTGCGCCGCGATCTTCTCCGCTTCGGCGAAGTCCTTCAGTCTGGCTTGGGCCCATCCCTTATAAAATAAAATATAGAACTTTGCTGTTTCATCTAAATTATCCAGGCCTATTCTTAATGCTTCGTCGGCGTTTTTCAAGGTTTCTTGGGCCTCGCCCTTCATGAAAGATTGATAGGCTAAATAAATGTCGGAATCGACATCGTCAGCTTTTGTTTCGGTCTTCAGGGCCAGTTCCCTGGCCTCATCATAAAATTTTCCGGCTTTACTGAATTGGCCTTGCAGAGATGAGAGCGAGGCCAGGGCATCAATCCCCCGTATTTTTTCAGCCGGAACTTCCGACCGGGCCAGTTTGAGATATTCCTGTTCGGCTTTATCAAAATCGCCCCGATACATATGCAAGCCACCCTTCGATAAAATCCAAAACCAATTGGGACTGCTGGCCGGAAAGCGCTTGAAGGTTTCCTCCCATTCGGAAAGGGCGAGGTCGAGCTCGCCGCGGCAGATGTCGATCATCCAGGGATAGCGCCGAATGACGATATTGTCCGGATAGCTTTTTAGAAAATTCCGGGCAACCTCTTCGGCGCGTTGGAGCTCTCCGTTATTAGCCAAGGCCATGTCAAAAATTGCGCATTCCATTGCGTTCTCGGGAAAATTCCTGTAATTCTTTTCAATAACCTCGACGACGATCTTCCAATCGGTTTGTTCCGCTTTAAGGATATTACCGTTCATCTTATTTCCCAGAAGATCTTCCGGATAATCCTTCAACAGTTTGTTCAAGATTTCCATAGTTTTATCGATATTATTTTCCACATGAGCGTAGTAATTTGCTTGAATCAGGTAGCGTTCCCGGGGAGGGAGACCTTCGCTGAGCTCAAAAGCTTTCTTATTATAATCGGAGGCTTTCTTTTCATAATCTTTATTCGTGAGGAGGGTAGCTAGATTATAATAACAAGCGGAGAGCGTCCGCCAGGCCATGCCGAACTTCGGGTCGATCTCAACCGCCCGCTCCAGGAGAGGAATCGCTTTCGCATATTCTATATCCGAGTAGTATCCGAATCCCTGGCTAAAGTAGGCATAAGCTTCGGATGAGTTCGTCGTGACATTCCCGAGGACCGAGGCCGCATCGTCGCTCAACTGCCGGCCGCTCAAAGGAAGGGCTCGCTTGATTTTCGAAGTGAGTTCGTCCGCGATCTCCAACGGCAGATTCTCGCCTTCTCCCTTGGCGCTTTCCCCCTTCTCATCCTCACCCGTGTCCGCCCTCTTAAGGGTCACGTTGACCTGCCATTTCCGGCTCGATTTGAAAATGCTCCCCACCAGAATGTGCTGGCCGATCCCCCTGGCCGCCAGCTTCTTCAGGTCATCCGAAGAAAAATCGTTCGCTTCTCTGAGGTTGAGCTCCTTCATCAGCGTCCGCAGCCGTTCCTTGGGAAGGACATAAATGTATTTCGACTGCGAAAGATTATCGATCAACAAGTCGGCCAGGGCGTTTTTCCAAACATCCAGGCTCTTGTCTCCCGTGTTGTTCGTGAACGGAAGGACCGCCAAAGAGGGTTTCCCGGCAGGCGCGGCAGGAAAAGCGGCTTTTCGCGACCACGGCCGCCAGAGAAGGATCCCCGCCACAACCACAACGAGTATTGCAAGGGCCGGAACAAAGAACTTCCTCGGAGTAAACTTGATGGTGACCTCGCGGGGGGTGATCGTCCTGCGCCTGGTGGCGACACGCTCGGTGGTCGGGAGCGCGTCCTCGACTGCGGCGATGTCGGCAATCAATTCATCCGCGGTTTGATAGCGTTTCGCCTTGTCTTTCTCAAGGCACCGAAGAATCAGGCGGCTGAGGCCCTCCGGTATCTGCGGCATGAGCTTCTTCGGGATGGGGGGAGGCTCGCTCTTTTGCTTGTTAGCGATACTGAACGGCGTCTCGCCCTCGAAGGGCACCCGCCCCGTGACCATCTCGAAGAGGATGATTCCGAGAGCATAGATGTCCGCTCTCGGGTCCGCGGGCTTTCCCTCGACCTGCTCCGGGGACATGTACTCCGGGGTCCCGATGATCGCCCCCTCGATAGTCGTCCCTCCGCCTGCTAACGACCGGGC
>JBGOYP010000182.1:0-5500 GCA_041479785.1 Candidatus Aminicenantia bacterium
ATGATTCATGTTCCCCTCTTCGAAGATGGATTTCAGCGCTAATGTATTCCCGACCGCGGATAGGAGTCAAGAGCAAGGAAATTGCCGCGTAGAAGGCGCTCGACCCTATAAAAGAGCGCGCTCCGAAAACCGTAAACAGCCGTTGACGCAGGATCAAAAAATAAAACGGCTGCCGGGACAGGAGCGTCCCCGGATTTTCAGCGCAGGACCAGGTTCTCGATGAAGAACTCCATCATCCGGTCCTGATTGATGCCCGAATGGCCTTGGTCAGGACCGACCTGGACTTCGAAACTCTTGCCTTCCCGCCGCGGGCCGGCCCCTCCGCGCGGCGGGCCTTCCGGCTGCAACGCCTGGATGAGCTGCATGGCGTTCGTGGGATGGACGTTGTTGTCCGCCGTGCCGTAGTAGATCATCAGCCGGCCCTTGAGGTTTTTGGCGTACGTCATCGCGCTGCCGGCTTCGTAGCCCTCCTTGTTCTCCTGCGGGATCCACATGTAGCGCTCGGTGTAGATGCTGTCATACTGGTACCAGGACGTGACCGCGGACGAACCGCAGGCCGCGGCGAACACGTCCGGATAGCGAAGCAGGCACATATCCGAGGCGTAGCCGCCGTAGGATGTCCCATAGATGCCGACCCGGTCCTTGTTCACGTACGGCCGGCTCCACAGCGATTTGACGCCGGCAGCCTGGTCGTCGATCTCGACGATGCCGAGTTTCAAGTAGATCGAATCCATGGCCTTTTTCCCCCGGCCGGACGAGCCGCGGAAATCGAAGGACGCGATGAGGAAGCCGTATTCCGTGAGCAGGCTGGGCAGGCCGAAGTTTTCGCTCGTCCCGTTCCAGCCCGGCCCGCCGTAGACGCTGACGAGCACCGGGTATTTCTTGTTCGGATCGAAGTTGGACGGGAACTGGAGGCTTCCGAAAAGGTCGGTGACCCCGTCGGCGGCTTTGAAGGTGAAGACTTCGGTCTTCTTCAACCCCAGCTGCTCGAACTTCGTCAGGTCGCTTTTGGCCAGATGGGCGACGACCTTGCCCTTCACGTCGATAAGGCGGGTCGCGGGCGGCGTGTCGTGCGTCTGATAAACGTCCGTGAAATATTTCGCGTCCGGCGACAGGCTGACGCCGTGGTTGAAAGCCGGGTCGGTCAGACGGACGCCGTCCTTACCGTCCAGGCCGACGCGGTGGAGCTGCAACATCTTGAAGTTCGCTCCGTCGCGGGCCATGTAATAAAGGAAGCGGCCGGTTTCGTCCACCTTGACGATGTTGGCCACTTCGAACGGATGGTTGGTGACCGTCGCCAGGAGCTTGCCGGTCAGGTCGTAGAGATAGAAATTGCGGAAGCCGGACCGCTCCGAGACCCAGAGGAATCGTTTATTATCTTTGAGCCACGTCAAAGAGGGAGGGGGATAGTCCTCGACCCAGCCGGTCGGCCATTCCTCGCGGATGATGACGCGGCACTTGCCTGTGGCCGGGTTGGCAGCGACGACATCCAGAATGTTCTGGCGCCGGTTGGTCCGGTAGAACAGGAGCTCGGTGCCGTCGGCCGTCCAGGAGACACGGAAAACATAGTGCCCGACGACCGCGTCCTCGAACGGTTTGCCGTCGCGGACGTCCACCTTAACGCTTGTCTTCGAAGCGACGTCATAAACTAAGATATCGACAATCGGGTTGGGCTGGCCCGCCTTCGGATAAGCCTCGATGTCGGGCTGGCTGTAAACCTTCGTTTGGTCCATCTGGAGGAAATAATCGGGGACTTTGCTCTCATCGAAGCGGTAATAGGCGATCCTCTTGGAGTCGGGCGACCACCACATGGCCGTGGTCTGGCCAAGCTCCTCGCCGTAGACCCAGCTCCCAGTCGCATACTTGACCCGCGTTTTCGCATCGCCGTCGGTCGTGACCTGGATTTCGTTTTTCCCGTCCGAGTCGCTCAGCCAGAGGTTACGGTCGCGGTAGAACGCCTTGATCTTTTTATCCGGCGAGACCGCTTCCGTGAACTGCCGTCCGCGCGCCGGCCCGCCGCCGCGGCCGCCCCGCATCCCCTCGGGCTTTTGGGCGGGTTGGGCCGCCCCGGTATCGACGGCCTGCTTCTTGGCGATGTCATATTTATACGTCCTGCCGTCGCGGGTGTATTCGAACGACTTGCCGTCGTCGGCCCAGCGGACGGTGAGGGCGCCGGTCTTGAACGCGCCCTGAAGCTCCTTGCTCATCGTTTGGACCCGGTCGTAGCCGGGGTAAGTCTTCAACCGGTCCTGGGCGAAGGACACGCTCGCCAAAGAAACGAGCGCGGCAAGCGCCAAAATTGCTAAGGCTGACCTCCTGGTTATCAAACGACGAATCATGTCATGACCTCCATATTTGAAAGTTCGTGAGATTGCCGCGTCGCACCGCTCCCCGCGATGACATTCGATCTGACGATGTTTCTCGGATGCCGTCATTTAACGGAAAATTTGTGGACCGTGCCGGTCCGGTACATCTGTCCGGGCCGAAGGGTCGTGCTCGGGAAATTGGCATGGTTGGGAGAATCGGGGAAATGCTGTGTTTCCAGGCAGAACCCCCAGTGTTTTCCGTAAGTTTGTCCGCCTTTGCCCGTGATCGTCCCGTCCAGGAAATTGCCCGAATAGAACTGGATGCCGGGCTCGGTCGTGAAGATCTCCATGACCCGGCCGCTTTCGGGCTCGACCACGCGGGCGGCGAGCGCCATCGTCTTATCGCCGCTCGACAGGACGAAATTATGGTCGTAGCCGCCCTCGACACGGCCGATCCTCGAACCGATGGCCTGCGGGGCCCGGAAATCCATGGCCGTTCCCTGGACGGCGCGAAGCTCGCCGGTCGGAATCAGCCCCGCGTCCACGGGCGTGTAGCGGTCCGCGGCCAGCATGAGCTCGTGGCCGAGGATATCGCGTTTTCCGCCGGCGAAATTAAAGTAGCTGTGGTGCGTCAAGTTCACGGGCGTGGCTTTGTCCGTGGTCGCTTCGTATTCGATGCGAAGCTCGTCGTCATTGGTCAGCACGTAGACGACGCTGACCGCGAGATTCCCGGGATATCCTTCTTCGCTGTCCTTGCTGAGGTGAGCGAATTTCACGCCGACGGCGCTCGCCTCGGAAAACGACTCGGCCGCCCAAACGACCTTGTCGAATCCCTTGATCCCGCCGTGGAGATGGTTCGGCCCGTTGTTGGTCGCGAGTTTATAGACGACACCGTCGATCGTAAACCGGCCCTGCGCGATACGGTTGCCGTATCGCCCGACGGTCGCGCCGAAATAAGGGCTGTTTTTGAGATAGCCGTCGAGCGTGTCGTAGCCCAAAACGCAGTCCGCGAAGACGTCATTTCGGTCAGGGAGTTTGAGCGAAACGAGGGTCGCGCCGTAGGTCATCAGGCGCGCTTCAAGCCCGTTTTTATTCGTGAGAGTGTAGATATCGACGGGCGTCCCGTCCGGCAAGCGGCCGAAAAGCGTTTTTGTGACATTCATCATCGCCGCTCCTTTCGCCGGACCCTCGGGCTTGGGCATCGCCGCAGCCGGAGACTTCGCGGTTTTTTGGCAGGCGACAAAACCATGAAAACATCCGATGCCGAGAAGGCCGAACGCCAAAACAACCGCGGATTTTTTCATAAAGAAGGCCTTACATATCAAAATTTATCGCGAAAGACAAATCACATCTCGAATATCTTACGGGCGGCCTTTTCCTTGGACATGCGCTCGTCCGCCAATTGGAGGGCGTCCGAAACCTCTTTGCCGCTGAGCGCCGTGGCCGTCCCCATCGACAGAGATAAAGCGGGCCCCTCATCGCGGACGGCGGTGTGCAAGGTCGCCCGGATACGGTTCAGGATGTCCGCGGCCGTCGCGTCGTCGACGCCGGGCAGGATGACCCCGAATTCGTCTCCGCCGAGGCGCGCCACGATGTCCTCGCCGCGAAAGGAGCTGAGCAGAAGGCCGGAGGCCATGAGGAGAAGCTGATCGCCGGCCGCGGAGCCGAGGGTTTCGTTCACCGTTTTCAATCCGTCCACGTCGATGATGACGACGCTAGAGGGAAACCGCCGCCCCTTCGACACCCGCTCGATTTCGGCGTCGAAACAAGCGCGGTTGTAGAGGCCGGTCAAGGCATCATGGGTGCTGGCCCGCTGAAGGTCCGCGGAGAGCGCATTCATCTTCTCGACCATCAAGTTGAAGGCCGCGGAATAATCGGCCATGAATTCGGCGCGTTGGCTGAAATCGCCCTGGGCGATCTTCTGCATCTGTCCGGTCAAATGCCGAAGGTTGGTTTGAAGCGCCGTCAGGCTTCCGGCCAGGGGTCCGCGCGCGAGGTCAAGCGTTTGGGACAAGTCCCCGCCGGCGAGGGCGTTCGCGAACCGCTGAATATCGGCCAGCGAGTGGACGATGTTTTCCAGGTCCGCCGCGTAGGGACAATCGCTCGGGATCCGGGAGGGAAGCCGCCCCTCGCCGAGCTCTTTCAGAATCTCATGAAGTTCATCCGCCATCATCGTTCTCCTCGCGAGTCCTCGCCCGTTTAGCTTGTCCCCGGCGCCCGGGGGCATCCCGTCCGCGGCCAGACGCTCTACTCCTATTTTTAGGAAACCCGCTCCAATGTCAAGCCCGACTTAAGGCCGCGTCCGGATTCTTCTCACGAATCCTCGAGGACACCCCGGAGCGCGGCAAAATCATCGGGCGTGAAATCGCCCCAAAGATAAGGAAACGTCAGCTTGTTGTGGAGCAAGGGGTCGGCGTCCGGGAGGAACATTCCGCGCCGAACGAGCTCCTCCCAAACCGGCGTCCCCGGGATCGGCGAAAAAAAAGCCACCCGCGGCTTCGCGCCGAGTTTTCGCACGAAGCGAACGCCGGCCATGACGCTCTCGGCGCCCTGCCCGGGAAGGCCGGCGATGAGATAGACACTGACCTCGGGCCTGGCATATCCGGCGATTTCGAGATACGCCATCGCCCGCTCAAGGTCCCCCTCTTCGACTTTGGGGCAGAACTCGCCGATGACCCGGGGGTTGAACGATTCCTGGCTGAGATAAAGGGACGAGACGCCGGCCCGTTTCAAAAGATCGGCCAGGGGCTGGTCGATTTCGCGGACATGAAGGCCGTTCGGCGTATGGAACGCGAGGGGCAATTTCCGCCGCGTGAGCTCTTCCAGGAGCGGGACGACATGCCGGGCTTTGTTCACGAGCAGCGCGTCGTCGTAGAACGCGAAATGCCGCGTCCCGAACCGCCGGTGGTGGCCGGCGATTTCGTCGGCGACGTCGGCGGGTTCGCGTTGTTCGAATCCGTCATAGAGACGCGGCCCGGCGCAGAACGCGCAGCGGAACGGACAGCCGCGCGACGAAAGAACGGGAAGCCAGGTCTTATCGTCCAACAGGCCGACATCCGGCCGCGGCATCTTAAGAAAGGAACCAATGTCCGCTTCGCCCACGGCGGCGTTGCCGAGAATTTTACGCAGGACCGGGAGAAGCGTCTTTTCGGCGGTGCCGGAGACGACGACGTCGGCGCCCGAAGTCCGGCGGG